>NZ_JAKGAW010000008.1:0-123983 GCF_021532475.1 Pseudoalteromonas sp. APAL1
TCAACTGAATCAATAGTCTAATTATATAAATATCAGTATATTAAGTGAACTAAATGTATAGATTAATAGATCATAAGCAGAACATACTTAGACCAAAAGGTGATCAGAGTTTTCACACAGTCTGTGCCAATAGCTAACCTTCAAGCGTAACTCGTTTCTGCCCCAAGACGAGTTAGGAATGAAGCTCACTCTTCTGCTGAAGGCGGGAGTGGGTTGTTTTTGGCATACGGCGATAGTAAGTTCGTTTAGAGTTTTTTCAAGTAATAGTTGACAATACGTTGCCTTCCTATCAAAATGACAGGTGTCAGATTGATAGGTGGTTCATGGTTGAAAATAATCCACAAGGCGTTAAAGAATTTCCTCTTACAGAGGGAACAGCCAGAAAAATAATGAATGATCTGGCAGAGAATTATACCCACAGGATTCGATGGAGCAAGCATGTTAAACAACGCATGCATGAACGAGGGGTTACTTCAGCACAAATTATTACTCTACTTAAGAGTAAACATTCGGTGTTCAGAGAGGGTCCATACCCTGAGGCCTCTGGAGATTGGAAATTTAACTTGAAAGGTTTAGCAGCGGGCAAAGTTATTGAGTTGACTGTTGCACTTAAGAATCATCATGACAGTCCTATGTCAGTTCTAGTAACTGTATGGATAGATTAAGAGGTTGATATGTACCATTATACTGAAAGCGGTTTATCAAACGTGTATCTAAAAAATGGTGTTACCGTTGAAGAAATCGATGGTGAAGAATATACAAGTATTGATGATATGAACGGACTTCATAGCGCAATAGCACAGGCTGTTGTAGACAGCAACAGACCTCTTGTGTATGAGGAATTTAAATTTTTACGTATTGAAATGAATGTTTCTCAAAAAATGCTTGCGACACGTTTTGGTGTAGATGAACAGACAATTGCACGTTATGAGAAAGGTCAAACAAAAATCCCACGTACTACAGATGCGGCTTTAAGAGCTTTGTATATGGAAAGCCAAGAGAAAAATAATCCCGTAAGTTATTTTCTTGATTTACTGTCGGATACTGAAGCTGAGGAAGCTGCAAAAGTAATTCGCCTAGAAGAAATCGAAAACCATTGGGAAGAAGTAGAAAGCTAAGCCTTAAACCACCCAGCCAAAAAGCCGACATTAAGTCCAATGCCGATCAGTTAAGCAATTGACATTTGGCATAATAGGATCAAAATCCGATGATCACAGGTCATCGGATTTTTTTATGCCCCTTAATCATAGCTTCGCCAATATTTCATCATTTATCGATTCTAATATTCACAGCTTGTCGGAAATACTGGATGAGTCTTTAATACAACAAGCACTTGCAGAGTCTGGGGTCGCAACACTCAGGAAGCGCAGGCTACCTCTTGAGCTAATGGTCTGGAGTGTGATTGGCAGCGCATTGTTTCGAGATATGCCTATGACTCAGGTCATTAATCGTCTTGATATTGTATTACCAAGTAAGAAACCTTTTGTAGCTCCTAGTGCGATTGTTCAAGCAAGACAGCGTTTAGGCTCGGAATCTATTCGTCATATCTTTAATATGACTCAATCCCGTTGGCATCAAGACACACCACATCCAAACTGGTGTGGATTAACCTTACTTGGCGTTGATGGCGTGGTGTGGCGTGCAGAAGACACGCCAGCTAACAATGATGCATTTGGTAAGTTGCACAATGACAAACGCGAATCGGCTTTTCCTCAAATTCGTATGGTCTGTCAAATGGAACTCACAAGTCACTTATTGACCGCATCCGCCTTTGACGCCGTTGCGGCTAATGAAATGACGCTCGCTGAGCAGCTGATAGAGCAAACACCCGACAATAGCCTAACGCTGTTTGATAAAGGTTTTTACTCATTAGGGCTACTTCATAAATGGTCTACCACTGGTACATCAAGGCACTGGCTAATTCCCTTAAAAAAAGGCACGCAATATGAAGTTATCAGGGAGTTTGGAAAACATAACCAACTGATTAGACTAAAAACAACACCTCAATCACGAAAGAGGTACCCAGACTTACCTACTACTATCGAAGCTAGATTGTTGACGAAAACCATCAATGGAAAACAGCATCAGATACTGACGTCTATGACCGACCCAATGAAATATCCAAGTGCTGATATCGTCGATCTATACAGTCACCGTTGGGAAATAGAGCTTGGGTTCAGGGAAATGAAACAGTACTTGCTCAAAAATGAATTAACGTTACGTAGCAAAACCCCAGAGCTAGTAAAACAAGAGTTATGGGGCGTATTGCTCGCATACAATTTAGTACGATATATGATGACTAAGATGGCTTACAGCCTGAAAGGGATATGGCCTTATCAACTCAGTTACAGCAATGCTTCTGGCTATATCATCAAGGAGTTAATGATGTTGCCTCACACCTCAGCAGGAAAAGTACCGAGCGTAATAAATAAACTTATTGCAATGGCTGAAACCTTTGTGCTGCCAGAGCGAAGAGAAAGACATTATCCAAGATGTGTGAAAAAGAGACCCAGTCGGTACCCTGAACGAAAGCCCCAAAAAATGCCTGTCAGCTCTTAACTGACAGGCATTAAAGCATTAGCTTGGCTTTTTTCATCTCTTTGATGAGATTAAGGTTGATAGTAAATCGGTGATTCAGGGCCAACAGGGAAGCCCAGTACAAATACCCATAAGTAGAATAACGCCACCCAACCAACAAAGAAGATCATACTGTATGGAAGCATGGTCGCAACCAATGTACCAATACCCATGTCTTTCTTATACTTAGTTGCAACAGCCAGTATCAAGCCAAAATAGCTCATCATTGGTGTAATAAGGTTAGTAACCGAGTCACCAATTCGATACGCCGCTTGAATAGTTTCTGGCGCGTAGCCAATTAGCATTAACATTGGCACGAAGATAGGTGCAGTTACAGCCCACTGCGCTGAAGAAGATCCCAAACTTAAGTTTACCAATGCACACATTAAAATGAATAGCACGAATACTTCTGGACCTGTTAGGTTTAGAGCTTGTAACAGAGCAGCGCCGTTAATCGCTAAAATTGTGCCTAGGTTAGTCCATTTAAAAAAGGCAACGAACTGCGCGGCAAAGAAAACCAGCACAATGTACATCCCCATCGAGCTCATACTTTTACTCATGGCATCAATGACATCTTTATCGTTTTTCATGGTGCCAACGACACGGCCGTAAACAAAGCCCGGGATACCAAAAGTCACAAAGATAAATACCACAATGCCTTTTAAAAATGGCGAGTGTGCAACAAGGCCTGTTTCTGGATTACGCAAAATGCCGTCTTCAGGAACAATTGTCCAAGCAAGTAATAATGATACCACTAACAGTGACACACCCGCCCACTTAAGGCCTGACTTTTCTTTATCGGTTAAACCTGCAATGTCATTTTTAGGTAAATCATTGCTTGCTTCATCTGGGTTGTATTTGCCAAGGCGTGGCTCAACGATTTTCTCGGTAACGAACGTGCCTAAAATGGCAATTAAAAATACTGAGATCATCATGAAATACCAGTTTGCTTCAGCGCCAACTTGGTAATTTGGATCAATCATTTGTGCTGCAGGTGTAGTAATACCAGCAAGAAGAGGGTCAATGGTGCCTAGCAATAGGTTGGCACTGTAACCGCCTGAAACACCTGCAAATGCTGCAGCAAGGCCCGCAAGTGGGTGGCGACCAAGGCTGTGAAATATCATGGCTGCTAGTGGAATCAGTACGACATAACCAAGCTCTGATGCTGTATTTGATAAAATCGCAGCAAATACCACCATGAAAGTAACTAGGCGTTTAGATGCGCCCATTACCATGCCTCGCATAGCTGCAGAAAGTAAACCTGAGTGCTCTGCAACACTCACACCTAATAAAGCAACCAGTACTGTGCCAAGTGGTGCAAAGCTTGTAAAGTTTGTAACAAGGCCAGTGACGATACGCTGCAGGCCTTCGGCACTGAGCAGGCTGACAACTTCAATAACACCATCGGGGTCGCGTCCAGCAGCGCCTTCTGGACGTGGGTCGATGGCACTTAAACCATACCAATCGGCAATGCCACTAAATACAATAATGGCAACACAAAACATTGCAAATAATGTGATTGGGTGGGGGAGCATATTACCCAAAAATTCAACGGTGGCTAAAAATCGGTTAAACAACCCATTATTGCCACCCTCATGGGTGTTGTGAGAGTTTATAGTTTTTGACATGTCCAGTTCTCGTTATTTCAAAATGGCGCTAACCTAGCATTTTTTACCGGACAGATCATGTTTTAGCGGTGGGAAATCTAATAGGTACGTTCCAATACGCCCTTATATAGCAAGGGATAGCGGCGCAAACGCTTACCAATGTAATCATCGGCTAAAATTTGCGCACAGATTTGCTCTACATCATTCGTTGCTTCAAACACCCAATCAAAACGCTCAATAGCAAGTAAAAAACCTCGTTTAAGAAACTGTTGCTCACGATAGTAGCTAAGATTGTCGCGAATAATATCTAGCTTACTTGGGTCATTTTTTAATTCATTAATAACCTGATTGATAAATGCAACTTGCTGCTTGGATTCAGCTTTTACCCGTCGTTTCATTACTTATTTATAGTTCCTGCTCTGCGATATAAAGCACTTTCTTCATAAAGTCTTCTTTGTTTTTTTCGTGTTGATAGTCAAGGTGATAGGTATTATGAAAACCAAAGCGTAGTAATACACCACTGCCTTTTAGATAGACTGTATATCCATCGATATCAGAAAAAGCGCAAATACCTTCGTAAAGCTTTCCATCTTCATGGTCTTCACCGTGTTGAATGATTTTTTCATACACAGAAAGAATTAATTTACCGTCTAGTTCATTTTTCATGATGACTCCTTTTTAATGTAGTACGTTTCATATCTATAAAAAGTTTAGTGCTATTTTTAATGTTTTGAGTGTTTCTATGGCTTAGTTTGCGATAAATCATTAAATCTGCATTTAGCCAGCAGATGTCGAAAATTTACAATATTTTGTCTTACCTTAAACTTAAAATTGGTTTTATTTGAGGGACGCACAATGAGTTATAAATTAATACTACTGATACTACAAACAGGCTTGTTGCTTGTAAGCCAAAGCATATCAGCAAATACAGCCCCCCTTGTTTTAGAAAATGAAACAGGGAAAATAGTCAAACTTGAAAGCTACTTAGGAAAAAAACCAGTTTACTTAAAGTTTTGGGCTACTTGGTGCAAGCCATGTATGGAGCAGATGCCGCATTTTCAGCATGCTTACGAACAGTATGGCGATAAAATTCAATTTGTAGCAATTAATATCGACCTCAATGATGATGCACACGCTGTTGCTAAAGTTAAAGAGCGTTTTTCACTTAGCATGCCATTATTTACCGATCATACAGGCCGGGTTGCTAAACATTATGAATTTATGGGCACCCCTTTTCATGTGTTAATTGATAGCGATGAAAAGGTTATTTTTCAAGGCCACGAAGCTGATAAACCGCTTGATAACACGTTACGCTTGTTGTCACACAATGGCAAAGTTGAAAAAGCGCGATTACTAGGTGAAAAGCAAGGTAAAGCGGCTCCTTTGGTTATTCCGAATAAAGGCAAAAAAGCAGTACTATTCACCGCAACATGGTGCGACTGGTACTTAGCTGACACTCGTCCTGCAATGGCAAAGCAGTGTGAATTAGCGCAGCAACATGTTAATCAGTTGGCAAAGCAAGGAATTGATGTCGAGGTTAAAGTGAGTCAGTTATGGACAGATCAAAGTGCAGTGCAAGAATATGTTGATAAATTCTCTGTAACCATGCCTGTTTCAATCGATTATGGAAATGAGTTATTTATCGAAAATGGCATTAATTCGGTACCAAGTTTACTTCTTTACAACGATGGAAAATTAGTCTCAACACAGGCTAAATTTTAATAAAAACCGTGTGATTTTGCTTTGTAATTATGCAAATTTAGCCTATGCTCAAGGCTCATTACACAGTGAGCCTAGAGCATGATAGATAAGGCATTATTAGCAAAAACACGCGAGTTATCTGACCGATTAATCGCACTGCAAACACCCATTCGTATCCTTGATGCGATCAACTGGGATAAACAAATCAAAGAAGAGTTTTTTAAGCATAAATGCCAGAAAAACCCAACAGTTGATCAAGCCTATTACCAACAGCGTGACCTTGGTTTTGTACCAAGCGAACTGCGCCGTGCGTTTTCTGATTTAAATCGCGATATCATCAGCCAATTAGGGCAACTAAACCCTATTGCGCAATACATGAGCAAGATGTGTACTGAATATAAAACCGTACTTAGTATGATTGAGTATCGTGGTACCCCTGAATTTCATGATCTGTCTGTAGAGCTGTTCGGTCATCCTAAAGATTTATTCCATGCTGGAGAGCCGTCACTTTCAGAGCTTGCAACTATGCTTGAGCAGCCACTAAAGAGTATGCTTGATGCCGATATCTTGCCTGATGATCCAAAAAATATAGATGCAGAAGACGCGGTGAAAATTTTAGCATCACAAGTGGCTCAAACGATGCCGGGCATCGATGTTGAGGTTATTCTGAGCGACGGTATTGTTAGTGACGCCGCAGCCGGTGCAAATAATATTAAACTTAATCAAGATGTTAAATTCTCTCAAAGAGAGCTAGATATTCTTGAAGTGCATGAAGGCTGGATCCATGTGGGTACGACGCAAAACGGTCTTGCTCAGCCATATTTAACTTGTTTAAGTAAAGGCACACCGAGCTCCACGGTCACCCAAGAAGGCCTTGCGGTGTTGACCGAAATTATTACCTTAAAGTCGACGCCACGACGTTTAGCAAAGTTAGTTAATCGTATTCAAGGTATTACTAAGGTTATTGATGGCGCTGAGTTCGTTGATATTTATCGTGACTATGTAGCGCAAGGTTTGAGTAAAGACGATAGCTATACACTCACACAACGAGTGTTTAGAGGAAGTACAGCAACAGGTTTACCTTTTACCAAAGATATCGCTTATATCAAAGGTTTTGTGTTGGTGTATAACCTTATCCGAGTTGCCATTCAGTTAGGTCGAATTGATCAATTGCACTTGTTATTGGTCGGTAAAATCTCAATTGATGATTTCAGACTGATATCACAATTGCATGATCTAGGTGTAATTGAAGACCCTAAATTTATTCCACCACACTTTAAAGACTTACGAGGCCTAGCAACTTGGCTAAGCTTTGGACGTTTTATTGGCAACTTGTCGTTTGAACAATTAGAAAACGACTACAAACCACTCTTTATTTAAGACCAACCCGCAATAAGACTTAATTAAGCGAATTGGTATAAAAAAATGCAGCTGGAATGAGCAGCTGCATTTTAAGAGTTAAAGCATGTTGCCTTACATGCTTTTAGTCGAGGAAACGATTAACCGGTGAGTGCGTCAACCTGCACTACATCATTCAGTACGATAACTTCTGCACGTTTGAAGAAGTTAAAATCTGTTGCGGTTGCTAATGTGTAAGCACCCATCATACGGCTGATGATTAAATCACCATTGTTTAATTTTGGTAGCATGATTGACTCACTTACTACGTCGATGCTATCGCAAGTTGGGCCTGCTAATACTGACTCTACGCGATCGTTTGATTGCTTTAACGAGCCTATAGGGTATGAGGCTTCATCGAACAATAAACCACTAAATGAGCCGTAAATACCATCATCCAAGTAATACCAAGGTTTGCCATCACGTACCGCTTGACCCATTACCGATGCAACACTGGTTACAGCACTAGCAACAATAAAACGACCCGGTTCAGCAATCACGCGCACTGTCTCGGGTAACTGCGCTAAGGCATCATTGATCGGCGCACAAAATTCATCAATTGGCAGCACGTCTTTGTGATATGGCACTGGGAAACCACCGCCGATATCAAGCGTGCTAAGCGCAGGTAATCCTAATGCGGCTACATCGTTAATCACTTGGTTACATGCAGCAATAGCAGTGACATATTTAGTTGGACTCGCTGTTTGCGAACCAACATGGAACGACAACCCTTTGATACGAATACCTAATTGTTGCGCGTAGCTAATGATTTCAATGGCCATTGCTGGGCTGCAACCAAATTTTTTCGATAAATCTGCGAAAGCTTCCGCATTACGAAAACTTAAGCGAACAAGTAACTCAACCTGGTCTTTGTATGCAATGAACTTTTCTAGTTCGTTGATGTTATCTACCACAAACACATTGCAACCGTATTCAAGTGCATCACGGATATCACGATCACGTTTGATAGGATGCGTGTGAATAGTACGATCACTTGGTACGCCTTGGCTGGCGACTAAGTCTACTTCACCGCTGGTTGCTAAATCAAAGCTGGCACCTTCTTCTAAAAGCGTACGAACAACCGCAGGATGAGGCAGTGGCTTTAATGCAAAGTGTAAAACAACGCCAGGTAAAGCACGGCTCAATGCACGGTATTGATGACGAACAGATTCACAATCTAGCACCATTAATGGCGCGCCATGTTGTGCAACAAGTTGCTCAATAAATTGGTTTGATGGTTGTGCAATTGATTCATTTGCAGCAACCGACGCTGCAGGTACTTTGATTGTTAAGTCTTGTGTAAGGGTTGAAATAGCCATTTTACTCTCCGGCAATTAAGCAACTGCCCGGAAAAAAATGGAAGTCCGAGTCAGTTGAGTGTTATTAAGCGCACAGTATGTTCTGTGCAATCAAATACACTCTTGGATAGTTGCTCTATCGCCTTGCTACAAACAGTGTTTGTAATGTACTCGGATTGGCTATCATCAAGAAGCGGCGTGATAATAGATCTGCTTTTTTATTTGCGCAATAAAAAATTTCAAAAACAGAAATATATTTTTAACCTGTTGATTTTTAATTAATTATAACGATTTAAATTTTTGATACTCTAGAGAAACAGATTTTATTAAACGAAAAAAAATCCCCAAAAAAGGGGATTTTATAATTATTGGTTTAGCTAACAAGCCGTTACTTATCGAGCATTGGTGCTCTCAAAAATTTTGTCGGCAGATGCTGCTACAAAGCCTGTGTAAAGCTCGCCATCTGGTTTTGCATAACGTAGTGCGAACTCATAAAAACAGCTTGGTACAGCCATTTTGCCATCGCTGAATTCCACTTCGCTGTCATCAGCAAGCGTTGAAGATTGCTCAAGCAATACCTCAGGCGAACCTTTGATTTCGCCGCCTGATGTATTCAATGCAAACCCAGCATCTTTAAGTGCTTGGTTAACACTTTCGATATCATCGAATTTTGCTAATTCATTGATGCTCACAGTAAAGTGATTAGCACGGTAACCCCACGCCGACATCCACGCTGCATATTCGCTTTCTGCTAACAGCTTTTTGTAAGTGTCTGAACTTACTTGCCAGTGCGTTCCAGAGTAAAGGAAGTTATCAGCTGTTACTGCACTTTCGTCAATTTGTGCAACCATGTCGTTAACGATAGCTTGTAATTCTTCTGAGCATTGCTCAACAAGTAATTCAGAGATAAAAACTTTAGGTTGTTTAGGATCTGAATGTTCGAAGTGCTTAGCGTATAGTTTTTTCGCTTCGAAATGATACTCGCCGCATTCTTTGTAGCCAACAGCTAAAAAGTGCGCAGCTAGTTTTTCTAAACCGATTTTTTCGTGATTAAAAGTACGTAAAGCGATGTGATCGTTAATCACGTCATCTTTTTGTGTAGAGCCTAGTAGCTCGTGTACTTTTACTGCCGAAGGCGTAACTGATAAATAGTTTTCCCATAGATTTTCAAATAGGGCGTTTACATCTGTGTGCATGTTTAATTCCTTCAATTAAGGCGGCAAGGCCGCCAATCAATTATTCAATAATTAAGCCCGGCGCAAGGGTCTGTGGTAAGTTAACTTTATCGGCTTCAACAGAAGCAACAGGGTATGCACAGTAGTCAGCAGCATAATACGCGCTTGCTCTGTGGTTACCACTGGCACCAATACCACCAAACGGTGCAGCGCTTGATGCGCCTGTAATTGGTCGGTTCCAGTTAACGATACCGGCACGAATACGTTTTAAGAAATGCTGGTAGTCGTTGCTATCATCACTTAATAAACCTGCAGATAAACCAAACGAGGTGTTATTTGCTTCATTAATCGCGCTATCAAAATCTGTATAACGATATACCTTGATAATAGGACCAAAATGCTCTTCATCTGGCATATCTTTGACAGCAGTAACATCAATAATACCTGGGCTTACAAAACCTGTGCCCGGCTCGAGATGCTTAAGCTCAACAAGAGATGTCGCTCCCATATCAAGTAACTGCTGCTGAGCTGCAACCATACCTAGTGCTGCTTTTTCGCTGATCATTGCACCCATAAATGGTTGATCTTCGCTGAAGCTGTCTGCCACTTTGATGTTTTTTGTTGCAGCAATTAATTTTTCTAAAATTGCATCACCATTTGCTGAGTTCTCAATAAATAAACGACGAGAACAGGTACAACGTTGGCCTGACGTAATGAAACCAGACTGAATAATGTCGTGAACAGCGGCACTTACATCTGCGACATCTTTTACGATCAGTGGGTTATTACCACCCATTTCCAGTGCTAAAATTTTACCTGGGTGACCTGCAAATTGTTTATGTAATAGGTGACCTGTATTTGAGCTACCCGTAAAGAATAAGCCATCAATATCTTGGTGAGATGCAAGAGCAATACCTGTCTCTACTTCACCTTGAACAAGGTTGATGACACCGGCTGGTAAGCCTGCTTTTAGCCAAAGTTTTAAGGTGAACTCAGCAACATGAGGCGTTAGTTCTGATGGCTTAAATACAACCGTATTACCCGCTAAAATAGCAGGAACAATATGGCCATTTGGTAAATGACCTGGGAAGTTGTATGGGCCAAACACCGCAACAACACCATGTGGCTTGTGACGAATAAATGCTTTAGCACCCGGCATAGGGTTTTCTGTCGTACCCGTGCGCTCATGGTATGCCTTAATAGAGATAGCAATCTTACCCGTCATTGCACCTACTTCAGTACGTGTTTCCCAAAGTGGTTTTCCTGTTTCACGGGCGATAATAGTCGCAAACTCTTCGCTGTTTTCTTTAAGCTCGGCTGCAAAGTTTTCAAGAATAACAATACGATCTTCAAGGCTCATATCAGCCCAGCCAAGCTGTGCATTGCGGGCTGCTTTAATTGCATCAGCTACTTGTTCAGCGGTGGCGGTTTTACCTTGCCAAACAACCTCGCCATTACTTGGGTTGATTGAACTAAAATCATGACCAAGGCCAGCTTGCCATTGGTTATCTATAAGTTGAGTTGTTACACTCATTTTAAACTCCTTAAGTGGTTACAGACGGAAGAACCGTGCTGCATCCCCTTGTTTTAATTTAAGTGCTTCTGCCACTTCCTGGCTGACGATTAAGGTGTGCTTAGCGTGATTGTAATGAGCATGTTTAGTAAAAGTGGCTCTAAAGTCATTCACGCCTTGATTACAAATTGCCAGTGTGTCTGAGCATTTCTCATTGATATGATCAAGTTCACCTATAGTAATAGGGCATACTTGTGACTCTCGAACACTGCGAATATTACCAAGTTTTGCCTCTACAGTTGGTCCTGCATCGAATAGGTCGACGTAACCACGATGCTCAAACCCTTCTTTTTCTAAAAGTTTCAGTGCAGGTTTGGTTTTTTCATGAACCTGACCAATGACAGCTTGTGCTTTTTTGCTAAGCAGGTTGGCATAGATAGGGTACTTAGGCATTAACTCACTGATAAACACTTTATCGCCTAGGCCAACTAAGTGATCAGCTTGTGGAAATTCAATGCTAAAGAAGTGTTCTTGTAGCCATTGCCAAAAAGGTGAGTGACCGTCTTCATCACTAACACCTCGCATTTCTGCAATGATGGTATCGGCAAAACGCTCACTATGTTGCGCCATAAACAAAAAACGCGAACGTGATAAAAAGCGACCAGTTAAGCCTTTTCTGTTTTGCTCACGCAAAAACAATGTACAAATCTCAGAGCAACCGGTGTAATCATTACACATGCTCAAGATATCGACAGTATTATAAACATTTAGTGTAGGGGAGTGATGAACGGTTTTTCCTAAGTGATAATGGTACAAAGGAACCGACATACCCACAGCGGCTTCGATAGCTGTTGTGCCAATAACGTCACCGGTCTTGCTGTCTTCTAGTACAAATAAGTAGGTTTCGTCTTGTGGTTTATTTATATCTTTAGCAAAACTGCGTTCTGCGCGTTCGATTTTTTGTTGTAATAAATTATCATCGACTGGCAGTGAGGTAAAACCATGGCCTGACTCGATAGCAATTTGTTTCAACGCAGCAAAATCATTTGCTGTGATAGGACGTAATACTTGCATTAATTGCACTCCAATGGCGCACACTTAAAAGCATGCGCCAACTAGAATTAACCGTTTACAACGTCTGCAACCGCTTTTTCAAAGCGAGCTAAACCTTCTTTGATATCTTCAAGTGGGATCACTAAAGATGGCGTAAAGCGCACAACGTTTGTACCAGCAACAAGGCTCATTAAGCCATGCTTTGTGCTTGCAACTAAGAAATCACGTGCACGGCCTTCAAATTTACTATTTAGTGCTGCGCCTAATAAAAGACCTTTACCACGAACTTCACTAAATACATCATATTTGTTGTTGATTGCCGTTAAGCCTTCACGGAAAAGCTGTTCACGCTCTTTCACACCAGCAAGTACTTCTGCAGTATTTACGGTATCAAAAGCAGCTTCTGCTACAGCACATGCAAGTGGGTTACCACCGTAAGTAGAGCCATGTGTACCAACTTTTAGATGCTCTGCAATACTAGCTGTTGTGATCATCGCACCAATTGGGAAGCCACCGCCTAATGCTTTAGCTGTTGTAAGAATATCTGGAGTTACATTAGTACCTTGGTATGCGTATAAATCGCCTGTACGACCAACACCTGTTTGTACTTCATCAAAAATAAGTAAAGCATTGTGTTTATCGCATAGTGCACGTACACCTTCGATAAACTCGCTTGTAGGTGAAATAATACCGCCTTCACCTTGCAGAGGTTCCATCATCACTGCACATGTATTGTCACTGATAAGTGCTTCAAAAGCTGCTAAATCGTTATAATCACAGTGGTCGATTGCAGCTGGCTTAGGACCAAAACCATCTGAGTAAGCGGCTTGACCACCTACGGTAACGGTAAAGAATGTACGACCGTGGAAGCCCTTGTTGAACGCGATGATTTGATTTTTTTGCTCGCCGTGTACATCTAATGCCCAGCGACGCGCTAATTTTAATGCTGCTTCGTTAGCCTCTGCGCCTGAGTTTGCAAAGTACACTTTATCTGCAAACGTTGCGTCTGTTAATTTTTTAGCTAAGCGCAGTGCAGGCTCATTGGTCATTACGTTTGATAAGTGCCAAATTTTTTCGCCTTGTTCTTTCAGCGCATTGACAAGAGCTGGATGACAATGACCTAAACAGTTAACGGCAATACCACCTGCAAAATCGATAAATTCTTTACCGTCTTGATCCCAAACACGCGAGCCTTGACCTTTTACAGGGATCACTTCTGATGGGTTGTAGTTTGGTACCATTACGTCGTTAAAAAGTTCTCTTGTTACTTGCATTTGTTGCACCTAAATCTGGCTTAGTATGAAAAAAGTATATTGCGAAAATTAGATCAGTTAAGCCGTTCCTGCCTAATTAAGCACGATGAGATTATTTTTCTTATCTATTTTTCTTATTATCTTGGTTAGGAACTTAAATTTGCAGTGCTATTTTGTGAAAAATGACTAAAATAAAAAGCAAATTAACGATGAAAGTGAACAAAGTGATAACTCCTCAAGATGAAAAGCTCTTATCTATCTTAAGAACTAATGCCCGCGCTAGTATTTCAGACTTAGCTAGAGCGCTTAATCTCTCTCGCTCAACAGTACAAAGTCGTATGTTAAAACTAGAAGAGTCAGGTGTAATAAAAGGCTACAGCGTTGATTATGGAGATGCCTATTTGAACCAAATGGTGTCAGCGCATGTTTCAATCAAAGTTAAACAGAAACTCACCACTAAAACTAACATAGAGCTAAAGCAGATAGATGCTATTTCACAACTCTATGCAATTAGCGGGGAATTTGATTTGATTGCTGTTGTACAAGCCCAAAACCTTGAAAAGCTGAGCCACCTTTTAGATGATATTGGTAACTTAGATGGTGTTGAGCGTACGACCTCGTCGGTGATTTTAGAGACAAAATTTAAGCGTTAATTGTTTAGCAAGTAAAAACGCGCTTATTGTCTATAATAAATTTAATTTATTAGTTGTTTAGGCTGATATTAATGCTTGCTTCTTTTTTGCTTTCTCTCACTGTGGCTCAACCGCTTCAGATAGGAACGAATCTGCCAATTAACGTACCTCATAATGCAATAAGTCATGTTGAATGTATATTTAAGCAAATCAATGTGCCATTTAAGTTACATAAGCTACCTTGGCTCAGAGCAAAAAGGGAAGTGCAGTTAAATCGGCTAGATGGTTACTTTACCGCAAACCTGTTATCGCAAATGCAAGAGTATGGTGAACTTTCTGCACCTATGTATTTAGAAAATTGGTACTGGTTTACCCATGCAGATTCAGCGACGATCGCTGAAGAAGACCTTCGTTATGGGGTTGTTAGGGGAAGCCATCAGGCTGACTGGTATCAACTAAGCAATAAAAATATTGAAGTAGAAGTTAATACTACACATGAACTACTGAAAGTATTTAAAAAGCAACGTATAGACAGAATTTTGCTTGATTTAGAAGAATTTGAATACAACGCTGTGCAACTGCAAATAAAACCTGACGAGTACGCGCAGGCATTTTACCGCTATGTTCCACTTGGCTTATTTGCGGCAAATAAAACGCTCAAGGAGTTTCCTGAGTTTTTAAACATATTTAATAGCCACATAAATAGCTGTTCACAAAGCCCCTTCATATTGTCAAAAATTGAAAAACTAACATTAGTGAAAGTGCTCCTAGAAAAAATACAGCATTTAGCAAGCTCAGAACAGGTGCAACAAGCGGTAATAAAAAGTAATGAAGAGCCAATTGAAATCAAACAGTTAGAGCAGATTGATCAGCAGTGGGCTAAGCAAGTTATTGACAATAAACCAATACTTGCAGAGCGCTTTCTCAAACTTGAGGGTTCACAATTCTTACAAGTGTGGCAAAAGCAAATGCAAGGCCTAATTACAGAAATAATCGTCACCGATAAACAAGGCAAGAATGTCATAATCAGTGAAGTCACAACCGATTATTGGCAGGGTGATGAAGCTAAGTTTTTAAATATGTATTTGCAAGATGATGACTACTACATTGACACGGTTGAGTTTGATGAGTCGACTAAGCACTTTCAGGTGCAGTTTAGTGTACCCATATTGGATGATGAAAATCAGCACATTGGTGTGCTGATTTTGGGAATCGATATTGAAAAGGCACTTTCAAATAAAGTAAGTAGCCCTTAGTGATTAGGTTTAGGCGCTTTTCGGATGACTTTTTTCTCAACCTTATCAAGTTCAATCACATAAGCGTTGCCACCAATACCTTTAAATTCTTCATCAGTGAAAACAATCGTATTGTCATCATAAAAAGTAATCGCTTCTTTTTGGGTCACGATACCTAAATCTATAAGCGAAACGTCGCCAGAGAAAAACTTATCACCTTGAAAATTCTCAAATAGCCAGATGCTAGTTGAATCTAACAGTACTAACTTGGAGCGGTCTGGGCTAAGTGCTGCAGAAGTGATCCAACAGAGTTTTTCCATGGTGGTGCAGGTTTTAAATGAGTCAATTAGCTCTGCATCAAAATTAGCGGCATGATCGCCTACTTTATATACTTTGGTGATACCATCAAATGGTTCTGTTCTGTTTTTAGTGAATAAATAGAGGTGACGACCGAGAGCTACAAACGCTTCCAAATCAAAGTTTCTTTGATCTGGAGTAATGGGGTTACCATCCATTTCTGGATAGGTGAACTTGATAATTTCGGCTTCAGTGGTGTCGCCTTTGATATCAATAGGGTTTTCGATTTTATAAATGGTTAACCACTTTCTATCATTGTTATTATTGCCGAAGTCGCCTAAAAAAAAATGACCAAATTTATTTTGTGTCATATCTTCCCAATCAATGTTTTTGGCATTTGTTACTAAGATTTCTTTTGCAATTGAGCCATCTTTATTGAGCCGATAGAGCTTCGGTTGGTCACCACTGTCGTTAATAGCCCATAGCCGTTTATATTTATCAAATTCAATTCCTGAAATTTCTTTCACTTTAGGGTCAACAGTTAAACGCTTTTTACTGTAAAGCGTGTAAATTGAAGAGGCTACAAAAATTCCCATCAACGTGATGGAAAACAGTAATATAGATAATAGGCTTTTTTTTAACATTTAAGGCACATATTTGGAAAAGTACACGCTATTATAGTCATAACGATAATTACTGTATATTCCAAACACCAGTGCCTGTTACAGACATAAAGTTTAAGTTGTCTTGTAAAACTTTATGGCCTACATAAACGGATGATTCAGGGTGGCTAACTAAATAGCCTTGCACACTTCTTATGCCAAGCGATTTGACAAGCTCAAACTGGCTGTGATCTTCTACACCTTCAGCAACAATTTTTAATCCAAGTTTTTGCCCTAATTCACTCAACGTATGTAATATCTGGTTATATTTAGGATTTTGATCAGCCTGTGAGACAAACATTCTATCGAGTTTAATAACATCAATTGGTAATTCAGCCAATGTACTCAATGAGCTAAATCCTGTACCAAAATCGTCAATTGCAATAGTGACGCCTTCTTCACGCAAGCGCTCTAGAGAATGAATGATTTTATTACTAGCTTTTATCAGCGTAGACTCTGTGATTTCAAGCATTAGTGCTGTTGCTGGTAGACCTGTTTTAGCTAGTTTTTCTGTGATGAATTTATAAATATCAAGATGCTTTAATTGCACACCAGAGATATTTACTGAAATTTTAACCTTCTTTAAGCCTGCGTTATGCCATGCTGACATTTGTCGACACGATTCAAGCATTATCCAGTCACCCAAATCTAAGATTAGGTTTGATTCTTCAGCGATTGGTATAAATTCGTCAGGAGCAATAGAGCCCTCAGCTGGATGATCCCAACGGATCAGCGCTTCAAAGTAATCTATCGCGCAATCCTCAACATGTACGATGGGTTGAAAAGACAAATGAAAGCTTTCACTTGCGATTGCTAAACGCATTTCTTCAAGTAAATAATGGTATCGGCGGATCTTTTTACCCATTTCGGGTGAATAAACTTTGAAAATACCGCGCCCATCTGTTTTAGCACGATACATAGCAACATCGGCCATCTGTAATAAAGATTGCGGTGTAGCCGCACTATCAGGGTAAACGGCAATACCAATACTTGCACTAATTTTTATTAACTTATTACCAAGAACAAAATCACGTTCAATCTCTCTCAACACATTTTGAGCAACTTCAACTGTTTTTTGTTGATCTAGTTGTTGGCTTATAAATATTGAAAACTCATCACCACCTAAACGAGCTAAGTTTTGTTCAAGCTGACTTTTAGGAGACAAATTTATTAATTTATGATGACGTAATACACTGCTTAAACGGGCTGCAACTTGAATGAGCACTTCATCCCCAAAGCTGTGCCCAAATGAGTCATTAACTTGCTTAAAGCCATCTAAATCTATGAATAATAAAGAACATCTGAGTTTGTTATTTTCGGCTATTTGTAATTGTTCTGCGAGGTATTCAATATAAGCATGGCGGTCGAGTAATAAGGTGAGTTTGTCTTGATGAATACTCACTTCAGATTCTCTCGTATAGGTCGTTATATGCGAGCTAAGTGCTTGAACATTTTTTTTAAGTTGAATGATAGGTTTTACTGTAGGCTCAGATGGCACATGGACAACATTTAAGTTTTCTAATAGCTCTGTCGTTTGCTTATTTAGCTCCTTTAACAAATACTTTTCACTACTTGATTGCTTTTTTCTTGTAACTACCAGGCTTATTGCTAATGCAAGCAGAAGAAAAACAATAATATTAACAGGTGATAAAAGTGTTAGTTTGATAAGTTTATTCGCCTCAATTGCATTAATTGCAACTGGGGTTGCTTGAATTACGACAAATTGAGAGTCATCAGCGAGAAACGTTTTCTGACCATATAGTATCACATTGTACCAAGGCGATGGCTCAACATTTAACAACGCTCGCTCAAATGTTCTCAATTCTGCAGTATTAATATTGAATTGTATATCATTAACTTGCTTGGTTAACAGTATGTTACAGCCATAACAAAAAGCCATTACGGTTATTATGGTTATGCACGTTATACGAAAAGATTTGGTCATAGATTACTACCGTTTTGGTGTTAATGTTTTACTATAAAACTCACCAGCTTAATGCCTTGAGTATATTGCTTGTAAATTTAATTAACAAAGCCTTTCTTGTCTAATGGAACAATGGGTGTAAGTAAATGTGAAATTTCACATTGTTTAGTATATTTGCTCTAACCTTTTCCTTCTCAAATAATTCTTCTATTGTTGCTAATTGCTGAATTGTGTAGCAGCAGAGTAAGCGTATTATCGAGCAGATATTCTAGTTTAGCGCATTTGAGGTGATGATTTCTTTGTGCATGATCAATTTATTTATAATAACAATATGTATGATAATTTTCTCTTTGTGGTTGTTTTTATATAAAAGTTGCGTTTTTGGTGGTTTTTAAGCTTTCAAGTGTTTACAGATTAGTGAGAGAACTGGTTTTAAACTGTAGGGAAAAATCATTAGCTTGTTGCATAGATTTGGAAAGTTCTTTTCAAAAGGGACTGCATGTAAGTCTAAAATTTACGCTTTTCTACTTATTGTCTTCGTTTTATTGCTGAGATATTTTTTAAAAAATGTAAATTGTATCGTCAGCTTATATAGTGGTCTTTTTATTCTATATATTTGTTTGAAATATAATAAGGTGATGCTGTTTTTATTGTGTTTATTTAACCTAAAAATATAAGTAAAAATAAAGGTTAAGTTTTCGTTGCTGTTGAATGTGTGTTTTTATTTTAGAAATTAACTACTCATGCAGTTTGTTGTATTTATTCTTGTTGTATTAAGTGTAATGTTGTATTTAGTGTTTTTACTCTAAATAAGCTTCAAATTTATTCACTTTACCAAAGTCCGCAAGTTAACTACTTTTACAATGCTTTAAAAGCAACACCTAAAAAACATATTGAAATTAAACTATATTTTATAGCCAACTTGGTTCAGTTATTGCTCATAACAAGTTAGCAAGATGATGGGTGTTAAGATAGTTTGTTTTTTGCTCTTTTTTGGTGCAAAAAATAAGCTGATGCACTGTCATAATGCGTAAACATAGGTTTGATTTACTAAGTTCACTTATTTTCATAAGTATCTAGATAAATAAACCTTAAACGCACAGTTTCGCGCAGTAAGTTGTTAAAAGCGGTACTGTGACAAGGATAAATTTACCAATTGGTTGATTGGAGCCCACTATGTTAAGTAAACGTTTTTTTAAGACTAAAGACGAAACAGAAGTTACCTTTGAGTTTAAGCGTCCCGATGCAGATGACGTGCAGTTAGTTGCAGAATTTACAGATTGGCAACCAGTGCCAATGAAATTCAATAAAAAAGAACAAGTGTTTAAATGTAAACAACGCCTACCACTTGATAAAGAATTTCATTTTCGTTATCTAATTAATGGTCAAGAGTGGGATAACGACCACCAGGCTGATGGCTATATTCCAAATGAATTTGGAACAGATAATAGTATTGTTAATACCCAACGCGTTTAGGTGAGTTGATGCAGTCACTTTCGCAGTTATATTATCTGCATGGCATAGGCTATGAATATACGAAGTATACTGGCGAGCATGTTATTTTCGAAGAAAATACACGCCGCCAGGCACTAAGCTGTTGTGGTATAGACACAGCTAATTCTGATCAAATAAATCAGTTAAATTTTGCTTTAGATGCAGGAACGTGGCTGACTTTGTTGCCTCAAACTAGCATTATTGAGGCACATGACCCTTACTTAAAAGTTCGTATCGATGAACGCTTGTTGAGCCGAGCTTGTCACCTTAGCATACCATCCTTGTCCATAAATCTGACACGTGAAAATCTGCAAGGACTTGCCGTGACAGGAGACTATGGTTTTAATGGGGTTCGTTACCTTGAAGTCGCTTTACCTGTTCCTGCTATGCCTATTGGTTATCATGATGCAGTGATAACGGTTGCTGATCAACAAGCTCATAGCCAATTATGGATAACACCTAAAGAGTGTTACTCAATTGATGATAAAAAGCGTTTGGGACTTTCCATCCAACTTTACAGTTTGTGTAATGCGCAAGGATTAGGTATTGGCGATTTTGCTGATTTAGCAACTTTAATCCGTGAAGTGGCGCAACAAGAAATGGATTACATTTTACTTAATCCATTGCATTTATTATTTGAACACAGTCCTGAGCGAGCTAGCCCTTATAGCCCTAACAGCCGAGCGTTGTTAAACCCGCTATATATTTCGATTTCTCTGTGTGAAGATGCATTGAATAATGACCCATTATCACAATTGCTCAGTGATAAACCCGCTACAACTGAACCTTTTATAGATTATTCTGCTGTTAGTCGATTTAAATATGATGCATTTCGTTGTTTATACACTCAATTTTGCCGGACAGCGTCAGCTGAACGAAAAGCAGAGTTTAAGCAGTTTTGTAGTAATCATAAGCACAGTCTAGCAACCTTGGTAGTTGACGATAATGAATATGCCAGTTACTTGCAGTGGCAGGCACATTTACAGCTAAATCATTGTCAGCATATCGCAAATGAAGCAAATATGGCGATAGGTCTTATTAACGATCTAGCTGTTGGTTGCGCTGGTGATGGCAGTGAGTTTCGTAGCCAAGAAGAGTTATTTGCAGTGGGGGCAAATGTGGGAGCGCCTCCTGATCCTTGGGCTGAACAAGGTCAGAATTGGGGGTTGCCAGCTTTAAATCCTCAAAAGTTAAGTAAAAATAATTTTGCCTTCTATCGCTCTTTGATCCGCGCCAATATGGAAGATGTTGGTGGATTGCGCATAGATCATGTGATGGCAATCAGAAGGCTGTGGTGGTGTTTTGAAAATAACGCCCAGCAAGATGGATGTTATGTTTACTACCCATTTGAACATTTGTTGGCGATACTGAAAATAGAATCCCATCTTAATCACTGTGTCGTGATAGGTGAGGATCTAGGTGTTGTACCAAGTGAGGTTCGCGAAGCACTAAAAGCAAGTGCAATTTATTCAAATGGCTTGTTCTATTTTGAAAAAGATTATCAAGGTGAATTTTTAGCATCAGAGCACTTTGCACCGCATAGTTTGTTGATGATTGCTAATCATGATGTACCGCCATTTAAAGGGTGGTGGACTGGTCACGATATTACTGTTAAGCAAGAGTATGGTTTGCTTGATAGTGCACAAAGCGCTGCGCAACATGAAGCGAGAAATGTCGAAAAGCATCGTATGCTTAATTTTATCGCAAGAGAATCAGGGCAGCACTTATCATTAGATTCTGAAGCGTCTGTGGTGTATGAGTTATTAGCCTCATCGTTAGCAGCTGCTCCAGCCAGATTATTTACCATTCAAATTGACGATTTAGATCAGCAAATTTTGCCGGTGAACATTCCCGGAACTGATAAAGAATACCCAAATTGGCGGCGCGTTCTTTCACGCCCAACTGAGCAAATTATTCGTGCTCAGCATGCATTTTTAGCCAATTTAATTTCGATAAGGAATCAATAAATGAGCAGTCGTGTTGGTCAAAAGCCTTTTGCTGAACCCATGGTTTATCAAGCACATATCGATGCATTGTCTTCAGGTTGTTATAAAGATCCTTTCAGTTTTTTAGGACCCCATAAAGTTAGTGCATCAAGCTTTGAGATTCGCTGTTTTTTACCTGGGGCAAGCCAGTTGTCAATTTTGCAAGGCAAGCAGGTTATTGAGGCCAAAAAGCAAGGTGACAGCGATTTATTTATTGCAACTGTCAAAGCAAAATCAATCCCTGATTACCAACTGGATGTGAATTATGGGGATGGCAGTCAGTATCTTCAAGAAGATGAGTATCGTTTTACAAGTACACTTGATGAACAAGCTATGTACTTATTTAACGAAGGTAGTCTTGAACACGCTTATCAGCACTTTGGTGCGCACTTTGTAACCCAGCAAGGTGTTGAAGGTGTGCGATTTACTGTTTGGGCACCTAACGCGAGTAGCGTTTCAGTTATTGGCGAATTTAATTATTGGCAGCGCAACCGTCATTTTATGCGCTTTCACCCAGCCAGTGGCGTTTGGGAATTATTTATCCCAGGTTTAAAAGAGCATCAGTGCTATAAGTTTGCGATTAGTACACCTTCTGGTGAAGTACTTGATAAAGCCGATCCGTTTGCATTTAAAATGCAACAAGCGCCGGGCACTGCTTCTGTCTTACAAAAGCTAAATAAGAAGATACAGTTGTCTGATGAAGCGTTAGCAAATCGCGCAAAGCGTAACAGTATCGATGCACCAATCAGTATTTACGAAGTGCATGCAGGCTCTTGGCAGCGACGCGATGATGAGGGCCGCTATTTAACATGGCGTGAGCTTGCTGATAACCTTATTCCGTACACTAAAGATCTTGGTTTTACGCATTTACAATTAATGCCTATCAGTGAGTATCCATTTGATGGTTCTTGGGGTTATCAGCCTGTGGGCTTATTTGCCCCAACTAGCCGTTATGGCAGTTTTGAGGATTTTGTATATTTTATTGAGCAATGCCATGACGCTGATCTTGGTATTATTTTAGATTGGGTGCCGGGTCATTTCCCAAGTGATCCACATGGTCTACATCGTTTTGATGGCACGCATTTATATGAGCATGCAGATGTAAGACAGGGATTTCACCCTGATTGGAATACCTATATTTACAACTATGATCGTGCTGAAGTTCGCAGCTTTTTGATTGCTAATGCAATGTATTGGTTGCATGAATTTGGCATTGATGGTTTGCGTGTTGATGCGGTTGCATCAATGTTGTATCTCGATTACAGCCGAGAAGAAGGGCAATGGATCCCAAATCAGTATGGCGGTCGTGAAAATCTTGGTGCAATAGAATGTTTAAAGCAGGTTAATCTGCGCTGTTACGGTAAAAATCCTGGCATTATGATGGTAGCTGAAGAATCAACTGCTTGGCCGGGAGTGACACGGCAGGTCGATCATGGCGGTTTAGGCTTTGGCTATAAATGGAATATGGGTTGGATGAACGATAGTTTGCATTATATGCAGCGTGATTCTTTATATCGTGCCCACCATCATCATGAAATGACGTTTTCAATGGTGTATGCCTATAGCGAGAACTACATTTTGCCTTTAAGTCACGACGAAGTTGTGCATGGTAAAGGCTCATTGATAGAGAAAATGCCAGGTGATGATTGGCAGAAGTTTGCTAATTTACGAGCATACTACGCATTTATGTGGGCTCATCCGGGTAAAAAGCTGTTATTTATGGGAGCTGAAATTGCTCAGCGTAGTGAATGGAATCATGACCAATCAATTGACTGGCACTTGCTTGAGCATGTTAGTCATAGTGGTATGCAACAAACAATTAAACAACTGAATAATATTTATACCACGACTCCTGCACTCTATGAGCAAGATACTAGCCCTGCGGGCTTTGCATGGTTAGATAGTTCTAATGCAGAACAAAGCATGTTTAGTTTCATCCGTTATGCCAAGCATGCTGACGATTATGTTCTGGTAATTAGTAACTTAACACCGCAAGTTTATCATGACTATGTAATAGGCGTTCCTAAGCCAGGTTGTTATCAAGTTATCTTTAATTCTGACAATGAAGAATACTTTGGTTCGGGTGTTGAAGTTAGCGGTAATACAGAACAACTTATCTTTAGTCAGCCTACTGCGAGTCATGGTTACAATCAAAGTATAAGCGTGTCTTTACCTGGGCTTGCAACTATTTACCTGAAGAAGGTGAACGATGAGTCATAGTGTAGAGCTTCAAATCGGTTCAACGATGCCTCTAGGGGCATCTATTGTTGAAAACGGTGTTAATTTTGCTGTGTATGCACCCCAAGCTCAGCATGTGTCATTGTGTTTATTTGACAATAGCGGTCATTCAGAAGTAATGACTCTTTCAATGCACCTTAACGAAGGTGGCATTTGGACATTGCACGTTAGCCCTTTAAAAGCAGGGGCATTGTATGGTTACAGGGCAGATGGTGAATATGCACCAGAAAAAGGGCTTTTCTTTAATAATCACAAGCTACTACTAGACCCTTATGCGCGAGACTTGCATGGTGAGTTTACTTGGAGTGAGCGCCATTATGGTCAGATGCCTGTAGGTAAGTTGAGTCAAGTCAATAACGCTGTTGATATGCCCAAGTCTCGAGTTCGCGAGCTTGCACCTTATACAGGTAAAAAACCTAATCATAGTTGGGGTAAAACGGTGATTTATGAGTGCCATGTTACTGGCGCAACATGTCGACACCCAATGATCCCTAAAGCACTACAAGGTAAGTTCTTAGGCTTAAGCCATCCGAGTTTTATAGAGCATTTACGCACTATAGGGGTGACTTGTCTTGAATTACTCCCTGTGCACGCATTCATAAGTGAGCAGTTCTTAACGGCTAAAGGCCTACAAAACTATTGGGGTTACAACACGCTTAATTTCTTCACGCCGCACAAAGATTATCTAGTGAATGATGATATCGGCGAATTTCAGCAAATGGTTGCGGCTCTTCATAAGGCTGATATCGAAGTAATTTTGGATGTTGTCTATAACCATACTGCTGAAGCAGGAACTGATGGGCCTATTCTTTCTTTACGCGGCTTAGATAACCTTGGCTATTATCGCACTGTGGCTGATAAACCTCAGCATTATATCAATGATACCGGCTGTGGTAATACTGTGAATATTGATTCACCAAGAACCTTACAGCTGGTGCTTGATAGCTTGCGATATTGGGTTGAAGTAATGGGGGTAGACGGTTTTCGTTTCGATCTTGCAACGATTCTTGCTCGTAATCCTAATGGCTTTAATCAAGCGCATGCGTTTTTCCAAGCAATCAACCAAGATCCTGTTTTGAGTAAAGTAAAACTGATTGCTGAGCCATGGGATATTGGCCCGGGCGGTTACCAATTAGGGGCTTTTCCTGCACCTTGGCGTGAGTGGAACGACAAGTATCGTGACACTATCCGACGTTTTTGGCGACAAGAGCAGGGGGTTATAGGTGAGCTTGCAAAGCGTTTACATGGTTCGTTCGACTTATTTGAGCATAATCTCAGAGGACCACTTAACAGCATTAATTTTGTGACGAGCCATGATGGTTTCACGCTTAATGATTTAGTGAGTTATGAACAGAAACATAATGAAGCCAACGGTGAACAAAATAGAGATGGACACAGTGCCAACCACTCCTTTAATTGTGGTGTAGAAGGTTTTACTGACGATAAAGAAATTAACGCATTACGTTTGCAGCAACAAAAAAATATTCTATTGACGTTATTACTTTCAAAAGGGGTTCCAATGCTTTCACTAGGAAGCGAAATGGCCCATTCACAAGGTGGTAATAATAACGCGTACTGCCAAAATAATCGCACTAGCTGGCTTGCATGGAAAGACTCGCAAATTAATCATCCATTAACTCGATTCATCGATGATGTTTTGCGTTTACGAAAGCAGTTTAGTGTCTTTAAGCATCGTTTTTTTGTTCATGATAATGATCCACGTTACGACGTCGCGTGGTTCACCGAATCAGGCACCGCAATGGAACAAGACGATTGGCATCAAGGTGATCGCCAAGTGTTGATTTATAGCCTGACTGATAAACACACAAACCAAGCTTTATTGATCATTTTAAATGCTGGGTCAGAGTCTGTTACTTGTCAATTACCCCCTCTTGCGAAAGGGAAGTGGCATTTAGCACTGACAAGTATACATCCTATGTCAACTTATGATGTTGATAAGGAACAACAGATTGCTGCAATGAGCAGCTGGGTTTTTACCGCCAATTCAGAGGATCCTAATCATGGCTAAAAATGCCGATCAAGTATGTGTTGTTAAGGGCTGGCAGGATGCCCCTACCGTTGATGAAAGCACCTTAGATGATGATTTATCTCGCCATTTTTATTACACCCTTGGGCGTGACAAAGTCGGTGAATCGCAATTATATTTATATCATGCTTTAGCATTAACTATTCGTGACAGATTGGTTGCACGTTGCCGTGTAACTAATCAGCAAATTCACGGACAAAAGCGTCGTAAAACTGCTTATTTATCTCTTGAATTTTTAATGGGTCGTGCTCTTGGTAATGCCATTCTAAACCTAGATTTAGACGATCAAGTTGCAAAAGCATTACAAGATTACTGTACAAAGTTAGAGACAGTTGCAGAAGCTGAGCACGACGCAGGTTTAGGTAACGGTGGTTTGGGCCGTCTAGCTGCGTGTTTCTTGGATAGTTGTGCAAGCTTGGCACTACCTGTGATTGGTTATGGTATTCGTTATGAATATGGCATGTTTAATCAAGCGATTGAAAATGGCCATCAAATTGAACAGCCCGATAACTGGTTACGCGAAGGTCATCCTTGGGAGCTAAGTGCCCCAGAGCAATCAAAGCGTGTAAAATTCTTTGGTCATGTTGAAAGTTATACTGATAAATACGGACGTGAGCACCGTCAATGGCTTGATTCTCACGATGTCTTAGCTGTGCCTTATGATGTGCCAATTCCAGGCTATAAAAACGATATCGTAAACACGCTACGTTTATGGAAATCAGAGGCGACTGACGAATTTGATTTGAGCGAATTCAACGCAGGTAGTTATTCAGAAGCTGTTGCTCGTAAAAACCTTGCGGAACAAATCACCATGGTACTTTATCCAAATGATAGCAGTGAAAATGGTAAAGAGCTTCGTTTACGCCAGCAATACTTCTTATCATCGGCGAGCTTACAAGACATCATAGATACGTGGGTTAGCAAACATGGCGAAGATTTCTCTGACTTTGCTGATTACCATGTTTTTCAATTAAACGATACACACCCAAGTATTGCTGTAGCAGAACTGATGCGTATTTTGGTTGATGAGTATGAGCTAGATTGGCAAGAAGCCTGGTCTATTACCACAAAAACCATGGCTTATACTAACCACACTTTACTGCCAGAAGCATTAGAGAAGTGGTCAGTATCATTATTTGCGCGATTATTACCGCGTATCTTAGAAATAATCTATGAAATCAATGCCCGCTTCTTAGCAGATGTTGCTCAAGCATGGCCTGGTGATGTTGAAAAACAACGAGCATTATCGCTTATTGAAGAAGGCCCAGAGCCACAAATCCGCATGGCGTATTTGGCAATTGTTGGTAGCTACTCAGTAAATGGCGTTGCTGCACTTCATACCGAGCTACTTAAAGCGGGCTTATTCAATGAGTTTTATCAGCTTTGGCCAGAAAAATTCAATAATAAGACCAATGGGGTTACGCCACGTCGTTGGCTTGCACATTGTAACCCTGATTTAGCCAAACTACTCAATAAGCACATAGGTGATGAGTGGGTAGGTGACTTCAGTAAAGTTAGTCAATTACGTCGCTTATACGACGACACTAAATTCCACAAAGAATGGCAAGCAGTTAAACATAGCAATAAGCAACGCCTTGTTGAACTTGTTAAGGCTCGTTGTGGCGTTGAGTTTGATCCATCAATGATGTTTGATGTGCAAGTAAAACGTATTCATGAATACAAGCGCCAATTATTAAATATATTACATGTTATTCACTTATATGATCGTATTCGCCAAGGTGATACTTCAAATATAGTCCCTCGTTGTGTGTTATTAGGTGGTAAAGCAGCACCTGGTTACTACATGGCGAAGAAGATAATTAAGTTAATTAATAATGTTGCTGAAGTGATCAATAAAGATCCATTGGCAAAACCGTACTTGAGAGTGGCTTTTTTACCAAATTATAACGTGACAGCAATGGAAACTATTTGCCCAGCAACGGATTTGTCTGAGCAAATTTCAACAGCAGGTAAAGAAGCATCGGGTACCGGTAACATGAAATTCATGATGAATGGTGCTTTGACCATTGGTACGTTAGATGGTGCCAATATCGAGATCCGTGACGCAGTAGGTGCTGATAATTTCTTCTTGTTTGGTGCTCGAGCAGAACAAATTGATGATATCAAAGCGCACTATAATCCTGAGCAGATTATTCATCAAACCGACAGCCTATACAAGGTAATGCAGTTACTTGAAAGCGGTCACTTTAACTTGTTTGAACCAAATCTATTCGACGACATTATTGCTGCGATTAAGAGCCCGCACGATCCGTGGTTAGTTGCACATGATTTTGCCAGCTTCGTTGAGGCACAAGAGCAAGTTGAAAAAGCTTACCTAGACACTGCTCACTGGACGCAAATGAGTATTTTAAATACGGCGGCTAGTGGCATGTTTTCGAGCGATAGAACAATTAGTCAATACAGTGATGACATCTGGCACTTGGAACCACTGTTAGACATTAGCGCAAAGCAAAACACACAGAAGAAAAGCAGCTAACTTAAGACGGAGAGAGTTATGCCTAGTTATGCAAATCGATACATAAGTAGTTTAACAAGAGAAACGTATGCACTCATTTTAGCAGGTGGGCGTGGTTCTCGTTTACATGAATTAACAGACTGGCGTGCTAAGCCAGCAGTGTATTTTGGCGGGAAACATCGAATAATCGATTTTCCTCTATCAAACTGTATTAACTCAGGCATTCGTCGTGTTGGTATAGCAACTCAATACAAGTCACACTCATTAATCCGCCATGTAAACCGTGCATGGGGACACTTTAAAAAAGAACTCGGTGAGTCGGTAGAAATACTGCCGGCATCACAACGTAAAGGTGATGATTGGTATTGTGGTACGGCAGACGCCGTTTTCCAAAATATGGATATCATTCGTCATGAGCTGCCTAAATATGTGATGATCCTTTCAGGTGACCACGTTTACTGCATGGATTACGGCGGTTTACTTGCTAAGCATGTTGAAACTGGTGCAGATATGACAGTGTGCTGTATCGAAGTACCGTGTGAAGAGGCTGCAGGTACCTTTGGTGTAATGACTGTTGATGAGAATAACAGAGTTCGCCGTTTTGATGAGAAACCATCTGAGCCAACTTCAGTGCCGGGTAAACCAGGTACTTGTTTAGCGTCAATGGGTAACTACATTTTTAACACAGAGTTCTTATTTGAACAGTTAAAAAAAGATGCAGAAACAGAGGGTTCTGGTCGTGACTTTGGTCACGATATTATCCCGGCCATCATTGAAGAGCACAATGTATTTGCATACCCATTTAGAGATGAAAATGAAGGCCAGCCATACTGGCGTGATGTAGGTACCCTGGATTCGTTTTGGGAAGCCAATATGGAGCTTGTTATGCCAGAGCCTCAGCTTGACTTATACGATCCTAAATGGCCGATTTGGACATATCAAGAGCAATTACCACCTGCTAAATTCATTTTTAATGATGATGATAGACGTGGTATGGCTGTGGATTCAACGGTATCGGGTGGCTGTATTATCTCTGGTTCAATGGTTAGAAAATCACTGCTGTTTTCGAATGTATATGTTCATTCATATTGTGAAATCGAAGAGTCAGTGATCTTACCTGGGGTTAAAATTAACCGTAATTGCCGCATTAGGCGTGCTATTATAGACCGTAACTGTGAGATCCCTGCTGGCCTTGAAATTGGTTTTGATAATGAAGCTGATAAAGAAAATGGCTTTAGAGTGTCGAAAAAGGGTATCGTACTTGTTACTCGAGACATGTTGAATGAGCTTGAGAAAAAAGCAAAGGCAACAAAAGCAAAGTAATAAATACTTTGTTTAATGGTAAAGTCATAGTGTAGTAAGGAGTAGCAATTGCTACTCCTTGTTTCATAGTAAGAATTAATGTTATGGAGTACTGCTAATCATGCATGTGTTGATGGTGGCTGCAGAGAATGACGCATTACCGAATGCTAAAGTCGGTGGTGTAGCGGATGTTGTTAGGGACTGTCCTAAAGCGTTAGTTGATAAAGGCCTTACTGTTGATGTTGTGATCCCTGATTACGGATTTCATTATCTTGAACGTCATCATATCGGTGTTGTACATGTTCCATTTGCAGGGCATATGCAGCAACTAGACGTGTGGAAACTTGCCAATAGTGAACACGGTGTTACGCAACTGATTATTTCTCATTGGGAATTCAGTCGCCATAATGGTGCCGTGTATTGTAATGATGAACCTGGCAGGCCCTTTGCAACCGATGCGAGTAAGTTTGCATTGTTTAATGCGGCGGTGTGTGAAGCCTTACTACAAGGAATTATCCGAACCCCTGATGTAATGCATTTGCATGACTGGCATAGCGCCTGTGTGGCATTATTACTAAAAAATGACGGTCGTTACCGTACATTATCTAAGTTATTTTTAGCTTATACCGTTCATAATTTGGCATTGCAGGGTATTCGCCCATTTAAAGGCGATAGCTCAAGTTTAGAAGCATGGTTTCCGGGCTTAAATTATAACGGCGAGAAATTGTGCGATCCGCGTTATCACGATTGTTTTAATCCGATGCGAGCAGCGATTAATTTAGTTGATAAAGTGCACCTTGTTTCACCAACCTACTGTCAAGAAGTATTGCGTCCGAGTGATGCTGCAAATGGTTTTTTTGGTGGAGAAGGACTAGAAGCTGATTTGCAGGCAGCCTATCGTGAAGGTCGTGTGGTAGGGATCCTAAATGGTTGTGAATATCCAGGAATGGAACTCAAAGATATCAACCTTGCAACACTTTACCATCATGCAGAGTCGGCACTATTTCAATGGATGGCGAAGAGCCCCATCTTAGATTCAAGTTATTATCTTGCTCACCAACGTTTATTACAGTTCAAAACAAAACCTTTTGCGGGTCCGCTTGTGACGAGTGTTGGTCGATTAACAGATCAAAAGGCACTTTTACTGCGTCAACCTTATGAAAAAGCATTGGTTTTAGATGAGTTATGTCAACGCTTAAAGCAACATGATGGCTACATGATAATTCTTGGCTCTGGTGATGCTGAACTTGAGCAAATCATGACAACTGTCATGGCACGCCAAGAGAATCTGCTATTTTTAAAAGGCTATGCACACTTGGTTGGTGAATATATGTATCACTTGGGTGATTTATTCTTAATGCCAAGCTCATTTGAGCCATGTGGAATAAGTCAAATGTTAGCAATGCGCGCTGGACAGCCATGCTTAGTTCATGGTGTTGGCGGTTTACAGGATACGGTCGAGCATAATGTCAGTGGTTTTAGTTTTAGAGGTGAGAGTTTAGCCTCTCAAAGCTACGAACTTATTACTGGTTTTAGTGATGCGCTAGACCTTAAAAAGTCGCAACCTGAGCAATGGCGCTCGATATGTGAACAAGCTAAAAATGCTCGTTTTACATGGGGATCTGTAGCAGATGGCTATTTATCAGGCTTATATCAATAAATATTGCGTGATTCATGGTAATTAAGTGACTTTTTTGTCTATTTCAGCTATTAATTACTTAGTGTGATATAAAAATTCAAAAGTAGGTAAAGTGGCTGTATTTGTTGCTAGGCAAGCGGTCTTTAATCGTCGTCAACAAGTTGTCGCCTATGAGCTACTATTTAGAGATAGTTTAAAAAACAGTTTCCCGGATGTTTCAGAGAGCACAGCTACTGCGCGTCTGATTATGGAAAACCAGCTCAATCTAGGCACTCGCCATATTACGTCGGGCAAAAAGGCGTTAATTAACATAGGTCCAGAATCGTTGAAACTGGACCTATGCGCGTTTTTGCCAACTCAAGACGTGGTTATTGAGCTTCTCGAAACGATGGAGCCAACAGATGAAAACTATGAATTTTGTCGGGAGCTTTTCCATAATAACTACAAACTTGCTCTTGATGATTTCGTATACCAACCTGAATGGGACCGCTTTTTAAAGTTAATTCGCTTGATTAAGTTCGATGTGAAGCAAACCCCCTTTGAGGACATTGCGCCTGTTTTACAGAAGCTGGAAAAGCATAAAAAAATAAAACTATTAGCAGAAAAGCTTGAAACTGCCGATGATTATGAGAAAGCCTACAAAATGGGTTTCGATTTTTTCCAAGGTTACTTTTTTGCAAAACCAAAAATGATCCAACATCGCGATATAGATTACAACTATGCATTAGTTTTGTCGATTTATGCTGAAGTAATGCGCCCTGATCCTAATATTAGCGAAATCGCGGGACTGTTTTCTTTAGATACTGCACTTGCGTATAAGCTATTACGCTTAATAAACAGTGGTGTATTTCCAATAAAAAGTAAAATAGGTTCATTAAAGCAAGCGCTTGTGTACCTAGGTCATGAACGACTGAAAAAGTTTGTTAGTTTGATCATCACCGCCCATAGCGCCCAATCAAAACCAGCCGAGCTTACTCGGCTTTGTGTTGTCAGAGCGCGTTTTTGTGAATTAATAGCGCAGCGTGTCGCAAAACAACAAACCGGAGAGGCATTTTTAACGGGGCTGTTTTCATTACTCGATGCAATATTAGATCAGCCGATGGAAAAGCTGTTGGATAGATTGCCGTTTCCTGACGAAATACATGCAGCATTAATGCAAGAAAAGAATATTCTCTATTACATTCTCGAAACTGTTAAAGCATACGAAACAGGAAGCTGGTGGGCACTGGAGCAAGCAGTTGCCTATTTAAATATTGAGAGTGGGGAGCTTCCCAAAATATACGAAAATGCGGTAAATTGGAGCGATAGCTGTAGACAAAACTTATAAGGGAACTATGCGCAATATAAATATGGATGTTTTACGAGGTATTGCGGTGCTAGGTTTGATGTTTATGAACATCTATACCTTTGCTATGTTTGAGTATGATTATACCCCAAGCTCATCGCCACCAATTTCTGATACCGTCATAAACATCATTAATGTGTTATTTATTGATGGACGTTTTAGAAGCCTTTTTTGCCTATTATTTGGTGCCTCATTGGTTATTCAATGGCAGCTTTGGCAAAGTATAGATAAACAACACAATCGCTTAAAAGTGCTTGCTTATATTGGCCTTGCTCACGGCTTTTTGCTTTGGGCCGGCGATATTTTGTTTATTTATGCCTGTGCTGGTTGGTTAACCCTTAAATTTAGCCAGCAAGATAACGAAAAAATACTGCGTATGGGCATGTTGTTTTTACTTCTCGGTGCCTTTATTTCATTTTTACTTGCCTTTGTCGAACCTGAATTAACGCCTTTAACGCGAAGCTCAGACGCGTTTTTGATGGCTTATGATGCGGCTTATTCTTCCTACTTTGCCGGATTTGTCAGTAACGTATTAATGTTTACTGTGATGCTTATTGCAGTGCCGCTGATCACTATGTGGATGGCCGCAGGGCTAATGCTAGTGGGCGTTTATCTATATAAACAAGGGGTTTTTGTTGACGGCTTAACGAAAGCTCAGCTTAACATGATTGTTCCAGCGGCTATTGGTTTAACAGTCGTAAGGTTGATGATAGACCCTAACAGTAGTGTATTTATGTACGCGATTGTCGAGCCTATAAATTGGCTAGCAGCTTTAGCTATGGCCATTTGCTATTGCCATATCATTGTAAAAATAGTTAAAAATAAATCCAGTAAATGGTTACTGCTACAGCAGGCTGGACGCATGTCATTGACTTTATATCTGATGCAAACAGTAATATTTATACTGTTTTTTAAAGTTGCATTCTCAAGCGCTGCACTTAATTTCGATCGAATAGATTATTGGTTGGTTATTGCGGGTGTGCTTGTTTTTCAATTGGTATTTTGTAAAGTCTATAGCCAGTACTTTAAACATGGTCCGTGTGAATTAATCTGGCGAAAATTGTCGAGATAATGTCTCGTATACTACAATAAAAGAAAACAAAACGGAGTGGTTATGCGCACTTGCTGGTTAGTTTTAACATTGCTTTGCTGTTCACCACTTTATGCAGGCGATCAGTTTTCTGTGTTGCTCGTTAATCCATCAGTTAAAACCGACATATTTTGGCAAAAAGTGAGTGATATCATGCACGTGGCTGCCGAGCAAAATAATGTCAATCTCACGACCATTTACGGCGGCGGTAATCGTCATATTCAATTAGCTGAATTAAAACAGTACCTACAATATAACCCCAAGCCAGATTACGCTATCTTGATCAATTACCCAGGTGGTGCTGAGCAGTCAATGACTCTACTTGAGCAGCACAAAGTTAACTTTATAACACTGGAAGAAACCATTGTCGGCGTTGAGCGAGATGAAGTTGGTAAGCCTCGCCAGCGCTTTAAATACTGGTTAGGAGAGGTTTTTCACGATAACTTTAAAGCGGGAGAGCAACTTGGCAAAGCTTTACTTAATGAGGCAATAGCTGCAAAGCAAACGCCGCATTTTGTTGCGATTAATGGTCATTATGGCTCCGAATCAGATACCCGCAGTGATGGCCTTGTTCATTACTTACGTAAACAAGATGTAGAGCTTGAGCAAGTTGTTTATGCCAACTGGAGCAAGCAAGAGGCAGTGCATAAAGTCAGTCGTTTATTACAACGATATCCAGATACTAATGTAATTTGGTGCGCTTCTGATTTAATGGCACAAGGTGCACTTGAAGCAGTAAAAGAAAAAGCAGAGAAAGCTTATTTTATTGGTGGTATAGATTGGCTTGATGAAAATTTAGACTTGATTGAACAGCAAAAACTCACGGCCAGTGTTGGCGGGCATTTTATGATGGGTGCGTGGGCATTAATAAGCTTAGTCGATCATAATAATGGTAATCCTTATTGGCAAAACCATAATGCGATTAAGTTTCAACTTGGGGTCATTACACAGCACAACATAAAAAGTTATGGCTGGCTTAGAAATATTAAAGACTGGTCGGTTATCCCCTTTGAAACCTTTTTACTGCAAAACACTAAAAGTAGCGAGTACGCGTTCGATTTTGATACCCTGCATAGTTTATTGAGTGAAAAGCCTAAAAATGCAGCGCTGCACTAAAAGTGCTGCGAAAGAGCCTAGATTCTACCTAGCTTGGCAAAGGCTTCTGGTATAAACTAGCGGCTTTAAAATCCAGACAGAAGTATGCCATGACAGAGTTAAAGCGATTAAATAAATTTATCAGTGAAACAGGTTTTTGTTCACGCCGTGAGGCAGATAAATATATTGAAGAAGGTCGTGTAACTCTTAACGGCAACTTGCCTGAAATGGGCGTAAAAGTCAGCAATGATGATGACGTTCTAATTGATGGTCAGCCATTAAAAGCAAAACCTAAACGAGTTTATATCGCCTATAACAAACCTGTTGGTATTACTTGTACAACTGAGCGAAAAATTCAAAGTAACATTGTTAAAGCGGTTAACTACCCAGAGCGTATTTTCCCAATCGGACGCTTAGATAGGCCTTCAGAAGGCTTGATTTTTTTAACCAACGAAGGCGACATCGTTAATAAAATCCTGCGTGCTGGTAATAATCATGAAAAAGAATACGTAGTGACAGTTGATAAACCGCTAAACCGCCAGTTTGTTAACAAGATGGCAAACGGTATTCCTATTCTTGATACTGTTACTAAAAAGTGTAAGGTAAAACAAACTGGCCCACAGCAATTTACCATTGTGCTAACACAAGGCTTAAACCGCCAAATTCGCCGCATGTGTGAATATTTAGGCTATGAAGTGGTGACTCTTAAACGCACACGTATCATGAACGTTACCCTAAAAGGGTTAAAAGTAGGGCAGTGGCGTCATTTAACCGAGCAAGAAATGGCAGAGATCAATAACTCAATTGCCGACTCAGGTAAAACAGAAGAGCGCTCAATTGATGAAAATAAACAGCCAACCCAAGCCCGTGCCAAGCAAAAACCACGTAATGAAGAAGAAAAAAAGCGCGATTTTTCTAAATACGTGAAAAAAGCACGCAACGATGCCAAACAAGGTCAATCAAGAGCAAAGGCTGGCAATTCGCACTCAGCAAAACCAAATCAAACGAAACGTAGCAGCACCAAACGCACAGGTACATTAAGCCTGAAAAAGTAAGCTTGAGCTTTTAAAATGTAGTGTTTGAATAGCTTTTTATGCTGTGGCGGTTTTAGTTACCAGTCATTCTAATAAAGAAAAAGCCCTAACAGTTTGCTGTTAGGGCTTTTGGTTGAGAGTCAATCTGTATTAATTAGCGTGACGCTGTTTAGGTACTTTGATCTTAAACAGCATGGTATAAAGCACAGGCACAACAATCAGGGTCAGCACTGTGGCAAAACCAAGGCCAAACATAATGGTTACCGCCATTGACTGGAAGAACACGTCAAATAGCAGTGGGATCATGCCTAAAATGGTGGTAATCGCAGCCATCGCTACAGGGCGAACACGGCTTACACCAGAGTCAAACACTGCTTTATAAGGGTCTTTCCCGCTATCGAGTTCAAGGTTAATTTGATCAACTAATACAATGCCGTTTTTGATGAGCATGCCGCTTAAACTAAGTAAGCCAAGCAGTGCCATAAAGCTAAATGCTGCATTCATTAGTAATAAACCTGCCGATACACCAATGATTGCTAACGGCACCGTCGCCCATATTACTAATGGTTGCTTAACAGAGTTAAACAGCAGTACTGTGATTGCGAACATGGCTAAATAACCAAGTGGCAATGAACCGAAAATGGCTTTTTGTGCTTTGCTTGACGACTCAAACTCGCCGCCCCATTGCAGTTCATAGCCATTAGGAAGTTTAATGGCTTCTATATCTTTGCGAACACGTGCAAAGAGCTTTGCTGGTGTTTCATCACCAATAACATCGTGGTCGGCCATCACTGTGATAGTACGCTTACGATCACGTCGCATGATCAAGCTGTCTTCCCACTCAACCACAAAGTCATCAACCACTTGTGTAACGGGTACAAACACACCTAACACAGGGCTGTATATTTGTAAGTCACGCAGGCTTTCAACGTTTAAGCGCTCTTCTGCAGGCGAGCGGGCAATAATGGGCAGCATTTGCGTGCCATCTTTATAAACACCCACTTGCTTACCTGATAAGCTGGTTAACAGCAGCTGATCGAGGTCAGATTTGGCAATCCCTAAACGACGGGCTTTTTGCTCGTTAAACTGAGGACGAATTAACTTAGAACGTGCTCGCCAATCGTCACGAATGTTAAATGCTCCTGCATCTTGATGCAGAATGTCTTTTGCCTCTTTTGCTAACTGGCGAAGTACCACAGGATCAGCACCAGAAAAACGCGCTTCGATTTTTGCATCAGTTGATGGGCCAATTTCCATACGTTTAACTTTAAGCTGAGCATCAAGTACGTGCTCGTGTTGGTAATCACGTACTTTTTTGATCATAGTGGTGACGGCTTCACGGTCTTTTACACGAATAATCAATTGCCCATAAGCTGGGTATGATTTTTCAGGTGCGTAAGTCAGCATAAAGCGAGGGGCACCTTGACCGACTGTCGTTGTTACTTCTTCTACAAGAGGGTCTGCTTGTAAGAATTTTTCAAGTTTTGCGACGCCATCCATTGTGGTATGAATATCAGCACCTTGTGTATGCCAATAATCAACATAAAACATTGGTGTATTTGATGCAGGGAAAAACGACTGCTTGATAAATTTAAAACCAAACACAGCACTCACTAGCATGATAACCATTAGTAACAATGTGGTTTTACGATAACGCATTGCCGCATGTAACACGCCTTTATAGACATTAAAAATAACACCTTGATAAGGGTCTTCATCATGATGTGGCTGTTTTTCAGTTGCTTGTTTAAACATTAAATCAGCAAAAAATGGCGTTAGGGTGATAGCTGTGATCCAGCTTAATAATAATGAAATAAACAACACCCAGAACAAGCTGCCAGCAAATTCACCACTGGCATCTGAACTCAAACCAATTGGCGCAAATGCCGTAATAGCGATAACCGTCGCACCGAGTAACGGCCACTTGGTTTGATCAACTATGTTAGTTGCAGCTTGCAGTTTTGTTTGTCCGCGCTTGAGGTTTATCAATATACCTTCGGTTACAACAATGGCATTATCAACCAGCATACCTAAGGCAATAATCAGGGCGCCTAATGAGATACGTTGTAAATCTATGGCAAACAACTTCATGAAAATAAAAGTGCCTAATACGGTAAGCAGAAGTATTACACCAATCAATACGCCACTTTTAAAGCCCATAAAAACTAAAAGTACAATAATAACAATGGCAACCGCTTCAAGCAGGCTGATAATAAAGCCACTTACTGACTTCTCAACTTCGGCTGGCTGGTTATAAACGCTGTTGATTTCCATACCATGCGGTCGCTGGTATTCGAGTGACGCTAGATGGGCATCAATATTTGCCCCTACATCAACGACGTTTACGCCTGTGCTAAATGACACACCTACCAGTAATGCTTGCTGTTGGTTATAGCGAATAATATTGTTTGGTACTTCAGCGTATTCACGAAATACCTTAGCAACATCACCTAAATAAATAAGTTCATTTTCACCTGGCTTTGAAATAAGAAGATTTTCAAGCTCTTTAACGTCTTTGAATTCACCGGTTGGGTGTAAGCGAATTGACTCATCGCCGACGCGTACCTTACCTGCGTTCGACACACTGTTTTGAGTTTGTAAAAGTTGATAAATGCGGTTGGGTGAAATACCTAACTGGGCAAGTTTACGGGTTGAAATTTCAACCATAACCTGTGCTTGTTGCTCGCCACCAACAGTTACTTTACTAACGCCATCAACCAACACAAGCTCACGTTTTAAATAATCAACGTAATCTTTCAGTTCATCGTAAGAGTAACCATCGCCAGTTACCGCGTACATCACACCGTATACATCACCAAAGTCATCCATAATTTTGCTCGGATAAACCCCAGATGGCATTGAGGCTGCTTGGTCGTTGATTTTACGACGCAGTTCGTCCCATATTTGGCGTAAGTCTTGTTTACGATAATTGCTTTTCATCTCGACGGTAATTTGCGATTTACCCGGTGATGAAATACTGGTTACGTAATCAACATACGGCAGTTGTTGAATCGCATTCTCTATGGGAAATGTAACTTCTTCTTCAACCTGTTGTGGCGACGCACCTGGATACAGGGTGATCACCATGGCTTTTTTTAAGGTGAATTCAGGGTCTTCAAGTTGTCCTAAGCCAAAGTAAGCCACTGTTCCGCCAATAAGCAAAAACAGCGCAAACATCCAACTTACCACTTTCCTTTCGATAGCAAGTGCAGCAAAGCTCATTATAAGCCTCGCTCTTTTTGCCAAGGACGAACTTTCATGCCTTCTTCTAAAAAGTTAACCCCTGCAGCGACTATTTTTTGTCCTGCTTTGATACCCGATAATACTTCAATACTATCACGATGTAGCTGTCCTACTTCTACAGCTTGCTTATGGACAAGGCCACTTTCTTCGTCATAAATCCATACATAACTATTGTTACTTTCAGGCTCGGTTGGCTCAGAGAAAACAGCTTCTACAGGTAATAATGTATAGGGTGATTGTGAGTTGGTGATCTTGCTTAAATCAATATCAACGCGGCCAGTCATACCTTCAAGTAGATTAAAATCTTTAGGAACCGGTAAAGAAAATACCACTTTATAGGTTAGGGTGATTGGATCTGCTTGAGTATCAAATTCTTTCACAGACAGTTTATAAGATTTGTTAGGATAGCCATCAAAGACAACATCAGGTTGATATTCAACATCTTTATCGATGCGTGCAATGAGTTTTTCTGGGACTTGAATAACAACATCCATTAAATCACGGGTTTCAAGTCGTAAAATATTTTGCTTGGCTTGAATGTTCTCAAAGTTTTTAACAAACACCTTTGCTACAGTGCCTGCAAACGGCGCACGTAGTTCACTGTTATCTAAATTTGTTTTAGCTATCTTTAATGCTGATTCTGCTACTTGCTTGTTAGCAAGGGCTTGGTCTAACTCAGATTGACTGGCGATTGAACGGTCAAAAAGCTTTTGTACACGTTCAAGTTGAGATTCTGCGAGTTCAAAGCGCGCTTTGCGCTCATCATATTGTAGTTGAAAGTCTTCAGGGTCGAGTTTGGCAAGCAGTTGTCCTTTTTCAACATGCTGACCGGCAAGCGCTGGGAACTCAAGTAACTCACCATTCACTCTAAAGGCGAGATATGAACCTTGGTTAGCAACAACTTCAGCAGGAAAACTACGTATAGTTTCATCTGAAAGATTACTTATAGTGAATAATTTTACCGGGCGTACAACTGGCTCAACCTCAGTATTAGATGCCTGCTCAGAACATGCCGCAAGCATCAAAATTAGGCTCGTAGTTATCGCAACGAATGCCAATTTCATTGTCTTCTCCATAGATATGATGCATAAATTAGCTGCAGGATACGCTGCAAACATATAAAATAAAAATTATTAAATTTTAGAAACATCATTAATTTTATTTATGTAGTGGTTTTTATATCATGAACCTAAATCAACTCGTTATTTTAGATGCAATTGTACAGAGTGCTAGTTTGAGCCAAGCCGCTATAAAACTTCATAAAACCCAACCTGCACTAACACTGGCGATAAAAAAACTCGAATCTGAGCTGGGGTTTGAGCTTTTAGACCGTAGCCAGTATCGCTTACATCTTACTGAAAAAGGCCGTATTTTTTATCGTGAGGCACGTCAGTTACTTAACGCAAACAGTGAACTGAGCTCGCTTGCTAAAGAGTTGGCGCTAGGAAATGAAGCTAATTATAAAATTTGCTACGAGCAACTTTGCCACCAACCTAGTTACAATCAAGTCATAAGTGAAACCTTCCAACGTTTTGCTAGTACTGAGTTTAGTATTTCTTCAGGTAAACGCTTTGTATCCCTTGAACAAGTAAACAGTCATCAAGCGGACTTAGGGATTGGGCCTTGGTTTGACCTGTTCCATGCAACAGGGGATCTTGAAAGTTTGCCTATAGGTAAATTTGATATCGGTATAGTCAGCGCACCTAATGTGGTACCTAGTAAAATTAGCTTTGCTGATATTCAAAATTACCCATGCTTGGCTATGTTTGAGAGTGACTTGAGTTTCGATAGTGATAGGTTGTCTTATACATTGGGCTCTGCATTAATGAAAATTGACGATATAACCAGTGTAAAGTCGTTTTTACTGTCTGGTGCGGGTTGGGCGATGATTAGTTTGCAACATTGCCAAGCTGAGATTGAAGCCGGTTTGTTGCAGCAAATAAAAATTACTGACCGTGAACACCAGTTTGGCGCTGAAATACGTGTTTTTAGGCAGCACTCTGTCCATCATGGCCCTGTTGCGAGAGCAATTTGGCAAGATTTTAGCGAAGTCAGCAAACAGTATTTGGAGTCTAGTCGTGCAGCAGGCAACTAAAGAAGATTTAATTTATACTATTATTTGCGCCATTCCAGCGGGAAAAGTAGCCAGTTATGGGCAAGTTGCAAAGCTTGCGGGATACCCTAATAATTCAAGACTAGTGGGGCGGTTATTAAAAGTGATGCCCGAGGGCTCAAGCATTCCATGGCATCGGGTGGTTAATAGCCAAGGTAAAATATCGTTTCCAGAAGGTAGCAATAAACACTTTGAGCAACGACAAAAACTACTCAGTGAAGGTGTTACTTTTAATAAGGCTAAAATTAATATGCGCCTGCATCAATGGGACTAATAAACATACAAACTAATTGATAAGTAGTGGCAAACACAGCCAACCAGCACAAATACATGCCAAATTGCATGGCTGTAATGGCGGGTTTTAGCGCTATAAAATACAGTGCCTAAACTGTAGGCAATCCCGCCAGCTAGCAGCCACCATAAAGCGCTCAAATCAAGGTTCAAATAAAGTGGATAAACAAGTGCTAATGCAAACCAGCCCATTAATAAATAGGTAGCGAGCGAGACTTTTTTATTCGTGTTTTTGACCAGTAATTTATATGCAACACCACCAAGCGCTAAAGACCAAATAAACACCAAAGCTGCAATTGACCATGCCCCTGATAACGAAATAACCAAATAAGGCGTGTAGGTACCTGCAATAAGCAAGTAAATCGCACAGTGGTCACATTTTTTATAAATGGCCCGTATGCGCTCCTTGGTGCTTGCGTGATACAAAGTAGAAGCTAAAAATAATACTAGTAGGCTTGCTCCATAGACGATGGCACTTACCGTAGCTGATATAACGTTAGATTGTGATATTAAATCCCACAGTACATATACCGCAAACAGGACTCCCATGCCGTGAGTAAGCACGTTAAGTTGTTCTTCTTGGCGTGAGTAGGGGAGTTGTTCTGTCATATCTATCTACTAAAAATGAGTGATTAAAACAGTTTCAGTGTACAAGTGTACGCTGAAGTTGGCAATGCTTATTTTTTCACTAAATATTGGTCAAAATATCTAAATTGGTTGGTTTTATTAACTAACACTGAATGGGGTTAAAAAATAAATATATTTTTAAATAGTTTAAAATCAATAACTTAAAATTTATTTTCAGGGTGGCACAACCTTTGATTAAGTAATTACGACTAATTACTTAAAGAGACAAGGAATACCACTATGAATAACTCACTTAAATTAACTACTGCTGCGTTACTTGTATTTGCGTCAACTCAAGCAAGTGCTACTGACTTTGAATTAGATATCAGCAACACAATTACACAATCTGTTAAAAGCTATGTTCAACAAGCAAGTAACGAATTGAAACAAAGCGTAATGAACAGCATTGAGTTTGATGCTCAAAAGTTACTAGATACATACATGAGTGAAGATGCAATTGCTTCGAAAGAAGAAGAGTTAAAAGTTGCTCAAGCTCCTAAAGCAACAAACAAGCAGTAAGGAAACAAGACAATGAGTAGTGAAATCAGCTTATTTTTACTTATGGTTGCACCGGTTTTGAGTTTACTCAGTGCATATGCATCAATCGAATTATTTCGTAACGTTGCGCAATGGTTCAACTTCTAAAGTACAAGTAGATATTAAGATTTCATGAAATATTGATCGGCGGATAGAAAGCGCACGTAATTAAAGGCATGTGGTTTTAGAATAGTAGACTTTATGAAGCGTGCGATTTTTCCTTTACCGGTTTTTATTTTACCTGAAGGGTTCACCAAGCTAAGAATCTTTGAGCAACGTTATTTAACAATGGTCAAAGAAGCTGTGCAAGATAATACAGGTTTTGTGCTTTGCACTTACCAACACGACACAGATCTTAACTTGCCCGAGATAGGTTGTTTAATGCAAATAACCGATTTCAATCAAGATGATAATGGCCAACTATTAATTGATGTTTATGCTGAACATGCGGTTTCTATTCACAACGCTAGTCAGGATAAGCAGCAGCTACGCCATGCTGACATCGAAATAACTACGTCACCTTCGTGGTATGTAAGCACGCCAATTAATGACGAAAATACCTTACTAAGTGACACACTTCGTGCTGTGTTTGCAAATCAACCTGACTTAGCGGGTCTATATAAAACTCCACAATTTGATAACCTTGCTTGGGTCGCTGCTCGTTGGCTAGAGATCCTGCCTATATCGTTAGTTAAAAAACAACAACTTGCTTATAAATCTAGCTTTGAAAACTTGCTAAGTTTCCTCCATACTCTAATTAACAACGAATTTACTGATTAATGTGATCTAACATCAACTTTTTGGCGTATTACTACAAACGACAATAATTGGATGACATAAAGATGGTAAGTCAACAACTTCAAACAGGTTGTAAACCTAACACAGGTCAATACTCTGCCATGCCAGATACACCAAGCAAAGAGCTTGCTGATGCATTATTTGCTGTTGCTACGCACCGTGATAAACGTGCGTTTGCAATACTTTTCCAATATTTCTCACCAAAAATTAAACGTTTTGGGATAAAGCAGTTCGGCTCTGAAGCACAAGCAATGGAATTAGTTCAAGAAACGTTAACCTCAGTTTGGCGTAAAGCACATCTTTACCATAAAGAGAAAGGGGCGGCGACGACATGGGTTTATACCGTGATGCGTAACGCGTCTTTCGACATGCTCAGAAAAATGAAGAGCAGTAAAGAAGAGTGTATCAGTGAAGATATTTGGCCTCTAATTGATGAAGCCCAGCCGGGTCAACACGAATTTAGTGACCACTTAGAAGATAAACAAATTAAACAATACCTTGATAAATTACCACTTGCACAACGTGAAGTCGTGCGTGGCGTTTACTTTCAAGATATGTCGCAAGAGCAACTTGCTGAACATTTAAATATTCCCGTAGGCACAGTGAAGTCCCGTCTTCGCTTAGCCTTGCAGAAGTTACGCAATGAAATGGGAGATCACCATGATTAAGCACCATCCTAGCAACGAATTACTTGCCAAGTTCAGTGAAGGTAATTTACCTGCCACTTTGAGTGTTGCAGTCGCTATTCATGTTGAAATGTGTCCTGTGTGCCAAAAAGAGTTAGCCGCGCTTGAGGCAAAAAATGCTGACGACATATTTATCGAGTCTGCTAATGATATGGATGATATGTTCGATAAAACTCTTTTTGATGCCATCATAGCTGACGAGTCAATTGATGAGGTATACGAGCAAGCACAGGTATCGGTTGATGTTAAAGATAAAACCTACACATTACCTAGAGCACTTACGCGTATTGGCCACAGTAACTTTATGCAAATAGGTAAACTTGCCCGCTCTCGCATTGATTTAGACGACGGCCCATTACGAGCAAGTCTATTGCACATTGATGCGGGTGGTGAAATACCTGAGCACACACATACGGGGTTTGAGCTAACTTTATTATTAGATGGTGAGTTTAGTGATGAAGACGGACACTATGTACCAGGTGACTTTATGATGTTAGATGGTCGCCACAATCACACGCCAAAAACAATTGAAGGGTGCTTGTGCTTTACAGTTGTTAGTAGTGCCCTACACTTCAATAAAGGTATTAGTAAATTACTAAATCCAATTGGTAATCTAATCTATTAGTAGAGTTTATATGCAGCAATCGACAATTAAAATTGGTTTAAGCGCCTGTTTAGCAGGCGACAAAGTTCGCTTTGACAGTGGACACAAAAAATCTAATTTTTGCATGGATGAGTTGGCTAACCATGTTGAGTATAAAAAGTTTTGCCCTGAAGTAGCGGTAGGGTTGCCAATCCCTAGACCAACGATTCGCCAAGTGCGAGTTGGCGACACCATTAAAGTGTGCCGTCCTGATGGTACTGGCGATGTTGGCCCTAAACTAACAGAATATGGTAAACGAGTGGCAACAGAGCAAACCGCTGAGTTAAGCGGCTTTGTGTTTTGTGCAAAAAGCCCTAGTTGCGGTATGGAACGTATTAAAATCTACAACGAAGCGGGTACAGGTAACACCTCAGAAGGTGTCGGCTTTTTTGCAGAGCAAATAATGGCGCACAATCCATTGTTGCCTTGTGAAGAAAACGGTCGTTTAAACGATATGCATCTTCGTGAAAACTTTGTTATGCGCGTTTACACCTATAAGCATTGGCAAACACTATGTGAGCAGCCACTCACAGTTCATAGATTGACCCAGTTCCATGCTCAATATAAGTATTTATTGATGGCACATAATTACGAAGCTTACCGTAGTTTAGGGAATTTACTGGGCACCTTTGATGGTGAAGATATCCAAGCCTTGGCAGATGAATACATTTTAGGGTTAATGACAGCCCTCAAAAAACCAGCTTCTCGCAAAAATAATGCAAATACCTTGATGCATTTACAGGGTTATTTTAAAAAGTCACTTTCTAAAATAGAAAAGCAAGAACTAAGAGATGCAATTGACGAATACCGTAAAGGTCTCGTACCACTTTATGTTCCACTGACATTAATTAAGCATCATTTAAAAGTTCACCCAAATGAATACTTGGCGAAACAAGTTTATCTAGACCCCTATCCGAACGAATTAAAACTACGCTACGGAATTTAATGAACACTTTATTTTGGTTTAGGCGCGATTTGCGCCTTTTTAATAACGATGCACTGTATCAGGCAATCGAGAATGGTTGCGAGAATGCAGTTTTTTTTATTACTGAAAAGCAATGGCAAAAACATGATGTGGCAACTATACAGCTTGATTTACTAAAGCGTAGGCTTGGCTTTTTAGGTGAGCTTTTAGCCAGTAAAGGTATTAAATTACATGTCATTGATGCGGTTGATTACGATGGGTGCGTTGAAAAATTAGCGTCATTTTGTGAGCAACATCAGGTAAAAAATGTATACGCTAACAACGAATATGAGCTTAACGAAGTAAACCGTGATAAAACGTTTTTACAGCATGCTGACAGTAAAAATATTGCTTTTTATGCATACGACGGTGATGTAATTGCGCCACCTGGGAGCATCAAAAATCAAAGTGGTGAAATGTTCAAAGTATTTACGCCATTTAAAAATGCATGGCTTAAAACTTATCAAGACACCCACTTTTATTTTGCTGAGCCGCCTAAGATGTTCGAGCCCATTGAATGGCAGCCAAATGAGTTATTAGACTCAGACGGCAGCTCAGAAAAATGGCCTGTTGATGATGATACCCTCAGCCACGTTTGCGCACGCTTTATTGAAGAAAAGCTAGCAACCTATCAAGACCAGCGTGATATCCCAAGCATTAAAGGCACTTCGGGATTAAGCCCATATTTAGCCTTGGGTATTGTTAGCGTTCAGCAATTATTGGCACTTATTCAGCAGCGCCATCCTGATGTACTACGTAGCAGCAAAAGTAACTTGTTTTGTTGGGTTAACGAATTGATTTGGCGTGAGTTTTATCGTCACCTTATCGTTATTTATCCAAACCTAAGTAAATACGACAACTTCAATGATAAATACAACGCTGTGAAATGGCGTGATGATGAGAGCGACTTTAAAGCGTGGTGCGAAGGTAAAACAGGCTACCCACTAGTTGATGCTGCAATGAGGCAGTTACTGCAAACTGGTTGGATGCATAATCGTTTACGCATGGTGGTCGCAAGCTTTTTAACTAAGCACTTATTAATTGATTGGCGTAAAGGTGAGCGCTTTTTTATGCAGCACCTTATAGACGGCGACCTTGCCTCTAACAACGGTGGCTGGCAATGGGCTGCAAGTACGGGATGTGATGCTCAGCCGTATTTTCGAATTTTCAATCCAATCACCCAAAGTGAGCGATTTGATCCAGATGGTGAATTTATCCGTAAATATCTACCAGAGTTGGAAAAAGTACCTGCAAAGCAAATCCATTTTCCGCATGATTATTTAGCGAAACAGGGTAAGTCGAGCAGTTATTGGCCAGCAATTGTTGATCATAAAGCCGCGCGAGAGCGAGCGCTAAACGCATTTAAGGTGTGACATGGACAAGGCGATCCTTGATAGATTTATTGATGTTTATCAAACACTCAATAAAGACAATTTACAGCTACTGGATGAAATCTATCATCCAGATATTCACTTTGCAGATCCCTTGCATGCGGTAAATGGTCTTGGCGAGCTACGTGAGTATTTCAAAAACCTCTATGCTAACGTTATATCTTGTGAATTTGTTATTGAAGACAGCTATGTTACTGAAAATACTCAGAGCAAAGATGATACCGCCTTTATCTATTGGACCATGCAATACCGTCATCCCAAGCTCAATAAAGGGCAAGCAATCTCTGTTGCAGGTCATAGCCGTTTAAAGTTCGCTGGTGATAAAATAATTAATCATCGCGATTATTTTGACGTAGGCGCTATGCTTTACAGGCATATCCCTGTACTTGGCTCGGCTGTTAAATTTATTGATAAAAGGGCGAGTGCATAATGACAACATTAATTACAGGCGCAACTTCCGGTATTGGCGAGTCATTAGCAAAGCTATACGCAGACAATAATGAGCATGTGATTGCATGCGGCAGGAATACAGAAAAGCTTGCTAAATTGAGCCAACATCAAAACATTGAGTCTTGCCAATTTGATGCAACAGACCTTCAGGATATACGTTCGAGCACAGTCGCCTATACACAATTCGATCGTGTCATTCTAAATGCAGGCAATTGTGAATATATTGATGATGCTCGTAATTTTGATAGCAGTTTGTTCGAACGTGTGATCACCACTAATCTACTCAGTATGGGCTATTGCCTTGAGGCATTACTACCAAAGATAAAACCCGGTGGTCAGCTGGTGATTGTAAGCTCTAGTGTGACTTACTTACCGCTACCGCGCAGTCAAGCTTATGGCGCGTCTAAAGCCGGTGTAAGTTATTTAGCTAATAGCTTAGCGGTTGATTTAAAAGATGTTGATGTGACTTTAGTTCACCCTGGTTTTGTTAAAACGCCGCTGACTGATAAAAACGACTTTCCAATGCCAATGGCGGTGAGTGCTGAAAAAGCGGCAAATTATATTTATAAAGGGGTCGCGAAAAGGCGCAAAGAAGTGCACTTTCCGCACCGTTTTACCTTCATTTTGAAATTTTTAAGAATGCTTCCTACGCCACTTTGGCTGAAGCTAGCAAAAGGATTATCACGTTGAAAAAAGTGGCTGTTATTGGATCTGGCATAGCGGGTTTAAGCTGTGCGCACCTATTGCATAAGCACTACGATGTAACCGTATTTGAGAAAAACGACTACATAGGTGGCCATACTGCAACCATTGACGTAAAGGTTGATGGCGTTGAATACGCTGTAGACACAGGTTTTATTGTATTTAACGACCGCACTTACCCATATTTTGAAAAATTACTTAAGCGTTTGGGTGTCGAGCGTCAGAAAACTCAAATGAGCTTTAGTGTGCATAACGAGCAAACGGGCTTTGAATATAACGGTCATACATTTTGGAGCTTGTTCGCACAAAAGCGTAATATCTTTCGTCCTAAGTTTTGGAAACTCTTAAAAGACATAGTGCGCTTCAATGAAGTGTGCAAATCATTGCATGCACAACAAAACTACAAGGCCAATCAAACATTAGGCGAATTTTTGGATGAGCATGACTTTAACGAGTTCTTTCGCTTCCATTATATTTTGCCGATGGGCGCTGCTATTTGGTCAACCAGTATTAAAGAAATGGCACAAGTTGGCGTAGAGTTTTTTGTTAAGTTCTTTTATAACCACGGTTTGCTGGATATCACTAATCGTCCGCAGTGGTATGTTATTCCGGGTGGCTCTCGCGAATACATTAAACCCATGATCCAAGGCTTCGCTGATAAAATTCGTTTAAATAGTAATATCAGCTCGGTATCTCGAAAAGATGACAGTGTTCACGTTCATTTTGATGATGGTCATAGCGAAATATTCGACAAAGTGGTATTTGCTTGCCATTCTGATCAGGCTTTAAAGTTATTACTTGACCCAAGTGAAGACGAAAAGAATGTACTTTCAGCCATTCCTTATACTGCTAATTCAGTGGTTTTACATACTGATACAGCGTTGTTGCCAAAACGCAAGGCAGCTTGGGCTAGCTGGAACTACTTGTTGAATAACAACACAGACAAAGCGGCTGTTGTGACTTATCAAATGAATATTCTGCAAGGTATTCAAAGCGACACGCAATTTTGTGTAACCCTTAACCACCTTGACGGTATCAATAAAGATAAAATTTTACGCGAGTTTACCTACCACCATCCGGTATTTAATAAAGAATCGATTGCCGCACAGCAGCAAAAGTCATTAATCGACGGCAAAAATAATAGCTATTTCTGTGGCGCTTATTGGTATAACGGCTTTCATGAAGATGGTGTAAGAAGTGCGGTCAACGTGGCAAAGCAGCTTGGGGTTGAATTTGAATAGCGCCATTTATGTCGGTGACGTAAGACACCGACGTTTTGCAGTTAAAAAACATCATTTCAAATACCCACTTTACATGATGTGGGTCGATTTAGCTCAGCCTGAAGAACTTAATAACATTCACCCATGGCTGGGCTGTTCAGGCTTTAAACCTCTAAAGTTTAAACAAAGCGATTATTTTAATTTTCAGACAAACATGCAGCTATCAGTACAGCAACGTGCGCTCGCCAAGATAGCTGAATTAGGTGTAAAGCAAACCTTTACTAAAGTGTATATGCTTGGGCAACTTCGTTGTATGGGAATATATTTCAGTCCTGTTAACTTTTTTTTCTACCAAAGTAATGATGGTAATTTCACGCATATGCTTGCTGAAGTAAGTAATACTCCGTGGAATGAACGTCATTATTATGTCGTGCCGCTCGAAAAAAAAGTGAACTTTAAAAAGGTTTTTTCCGTATCACCTTTCATGAACTTAGATATGAACTATTATTGGCATATCAGAATGAATCCTGATAACACCATGATTCATATTGAAAATAAAAAAGACGACACACTCTTGTTTGACGCAACGCTACGTTTACAAAAGCATCCACTCAATAAAGAGAGGATGAGTGCGGTGCTCAAGCAGTTTCCAGCAATGACGTTGAGTATATTCAAAGGTATTTATATTCACGCGCTGAAACTATTTTGTAAACGTGTGCCATTTATTGGTCATTCGGGCAAACAAGAGAATTAAACTAGGTGATGTGATGGAAAAAGTATCAAATTTGACTGAGACTCAAGCAACAGGTTGGGTGGCAAAACTATACAAAAAATTAGTAATAGGTGCATTTAATAGCATCAAAATTGGTCGCATTACTTTAATTGAAGGAAATGACCGTACACAATTTGGTGATACAACCAGTGATATACACGCCACTGTTACAGTTAACGATGCAGCTATGTATAAATTGTTTGCATTGTCAGGAAGCGTGGGCGCTGGTGAAGCCTACATTCTAGGTTTCTGGGATTGTGATAACCTTACTAAATTAATTGAAATATTTGCCTTAAACCAAGACGAGCTTGATGCTTTTGAGAAAAAATTCGCTTTTTTTAGTGGTATAGCTCATCGCTTAAACCATTTTAGAAATCGAAATTCAGCTCAAGGTTCTAAGAAAAATATCGCAGCGCATTATGACTTAGGTAACGACCTTTATAGTGCATTTTTAAGTGATGAAATGTTGTATTCATGTGCCGTGTACCCTTCAAAACAAGCCACTCTTGAACAAGCCCAAGATCACAAACTGGCATTAATTTGTGAGCAAGTTGATCTACAGCCAGGTGACTCAGTAATTGAGATTGGCACAGGGTGGGGCGCCTTTGCGATTTACGCGGCAACGCATTTTGACTGCCATGTAACGACTACAACTATTTCAGATGAGCAATATGCCTATGTTGAAGAAAAAGTTAAAGAGCTAAATCTTGAGCATAAAATCACCTTATTAAAGCAGGATTATCGTCTCTTAGAGGGCAAATACGACAAGCTCGTGTCTATTGAAATGATTGAAGCTGTTGGGCATGAATATTTACCAGGCTTTTTTGCCAAATGTCACTCTTTGTTGAAAGACAGCGGCGCAATGCTGATCCAAGCCATTACCATTGCTGATCAACGTTATAGTCATTACCTGAAAAACTCTGACTTCATTCAGCAGTATATCTTCCCGGGTGGTTGTCTCCCTTGCTTAGACGAAATGAATAAGCAAATTAAACAGCAAACTGACATGGTGGTACATAGTGTAAAAGATATTGGTGTTCACTATGCAAGAACATTGGCTGATTGGCGAGAGCGCTTTGTTGCCAGCTGGCCTGAAATTGATAAAGTTAAGTTTGATCAGCGCTTTTATCGTTTATGGTTGTTTTACCTAGCCTATTGTGAAGGTGCATTTAGAACTCGTGCAATAAGCACTGTGCACCTCGTAGCCCGTAAACCGCGATTTGGACACTCTGACGATGGCATTGCGCTCGATTATTAATTTCGTGTTGTTTCAAGGAGTATGGTTTAGTGCCTTACTCCTTGAGCGCGATGCGGTAATCCCTGCCTCTTTTATTATTTGTTTAATGCTTTTTTTATCAGAGCAACGCAAGCAAGACATACTGCTTTTAGCATGTGGTCTACCAATTGCGCTGGGCTATGAATGGCTTGCAAGTGGTTTTGAGCTAATTAATTATAAAGTATCTCCATTGCCTCTATGGCTCGCTTTTCTTTGGGCTGCACTATTACTTACCATTAATACGTCTATGCAGTTTTTGCAAAAGCTTCCTTGGTATTTCGCTTGGTTGGTTTGTTTAGCCTTTGCTCCGGCTAGCTATTATGCAGGTATACGATTTGGTGTATTAAGCACGGATCTGACTGTTGTAAGTTTTTGGCTGTATTACGGTTTAGGCTGGGCAACGATGTTTGTATGCATTATTACCTTTAATAAGCGTTTTTTAGCCGCTAAATGATCAGTTAGTGATGGTTTTACGTAACATTGCATAACTAGTTTTTTAGGATAAGACGATGAAACAGTTTATGACTATAGCGGCATTTATGTGCTCATTGTTTATGGCAGATGTTGCTGCAAATGGTTTTAAAACCGTTGGCCAAGCTAAAATGGAGTATTTATTTTGGGATGTTTATAACGCCAAACTTGAAACTCCCAACGGCACTTACACATTCGGTCAACACCCTAGTAAATTAACACTTACCTATTTGCGTGATTTTAAAGCCAAAGACATTGTTAAAGCCACTAACGAGCAATGGCAGCATTTAGGCTTAGATGAAATGGTAGGGGCTTACGACAAACAGCTGTTGGACTTATGGCCTGATATTTCTAAAAACGATTCGTTAACGTTTCAAACAAATGAGCAGGCAATAGGGACCTTTTACTTTAATGGCAAGCCACTTGGACAGATAAATGATGACAAGTTTGCCGATAACTTTTTAGCAATCTGGCTAAGCGCAGAGACTTCTGAGCCATCACTACGCAAACAGCTTATTGGAGGGAAACATGATTAAACTCAAAGCAATCCTTATTTTAGCTATGGTAATGTTAATTACCAGCTGCTCTGCGCCCGATGTTGATTATTATCGAGGCACAGAACCTGAATTTAACTTTAAGCAGTTTTTTAGTGGTGAGCTAAAAGCCTATGGGGTAGTACAGGACCACAAAGGCGAATTAACTCGTAAGCTGGTAGTCGACATGCAAGCAAGCTGGGATGGCAACAAAGGCGTAATTGACGAGCAATTTGTTTATGATGACGGTGAAACGCAAACACGTGTTTGGTACATCACCATTAATGATGATGGCAGTATAACAGGTACGGCATCAGATGTTATTGGCGAAGCAAAAGGTGAAAGTAATGGCAGTGTGTTCCATTGGACATATTCTGTCGAGCTTCCATATGATGATAGTACTTTAGTGGTAAATTTCGATGATTGGATGTACTTGGTAACACAATCACGCTTGATAAACCGCACTGCTATTGATAAGTTTGGCATCGAGGTCGGGGAAGTAACCTTAGTTATCGAGAAAATCGAGTAATCGTTTAATTACCAGAAAACTTCGCGATGTTGGTTAAATTAAGTCTTTATTAATATTAACGTCGCTAACCTCGTTTTTGATAGTTAAATAGTAGTCATTTTTGAACAAATTACGTAAAAATAGCAATTTGCTGTTGCTAACTTCTCAAAAATGCATAAAGATAGGTTTTGCGAAGGCAAAATAATAACGAATAGGAATCTAACAATGAATAAAGCTCAATTAGTTGAAAAAATTGCTACTGATGCAGAAATCTCAAAAGCGGCAGCAACGCGTGCACTAGATGCATTCACTGGCGCAGTTACTAATTCTCTTAAAGAAGGTAACTCAGTAGCATTAGTTGGTTTCGGTACTTTCTCAGTAAAAGAGCGTGCAGCGCGTACTGGCCGTAACCCACAAACTGGTGCAGAAATTCAAATCGCAGCAGCAACTATCCCAAGCTTTAAAGCGGGTAAAGGTCTTAAAGACCAAGTTAATCCATAATTGGGTAACTAGGTTTATATTGAAAAAAGGGCTTATAGCCCTTTTTTTGTATTTGTTATATTTGAATCGAAGTGGCGAAAAAGGCTTATGCCTTTAACGCTTTATCACCACGACCAATACCAACCGCGCCAGAGCGAACTACTTCAATCAAATCACTTTCATGACGTAATGTATCAAGGAAGGATTCAACCTTCTCTGTGCTCGCTACAAGCTGCAGAGTATAGCTATGACGGCCCATATCTAAGATAGCCCCTTGGAATACATCAACAACTCGTGTAACAGCAGCACGTGTATTCTCATCTTGTGCGAATACTTTAACTAATAACAGTTCACGCTCAATATGTGCCATCTCAGTTAGATCGATAATTTTTAGTACATCGACTAGCTTATTAACTTGCTTGGTGATTTGCTCAACAATACGATCATCACCCATGGTGGTAATGGTAATTCGTGATAATGAATGATCGTCAGTCGTACCAACAGTCAAACTGTCGATGTTATAAGCACGTTGTGAAAATAAGCCAACAATGCGCGATAATGAACCAGGTTCGTTTTCTAATAAGATTGATAAAATACGGCGCATTATGCTTTTACTCCTTTACGTAACCACATATCATCTACAGCCCCTAGCTTAATTTGCATTGGGTAAACATGTTCTTTTTCATCAACACAGATATCTAAAAATACCAGTCTGTCGTTTATAGACATGGCTTTTTCAATAGCAGGCTGTAGTTCATCAATATGATCAACGCGAATACCTACATGGCCATAGCTTTCTACTAATTTTACGAAATCAGGAAGTGATTCCATGTAAGAAGATGAGTGACGTCCTGAATACATCATATCCTGCCATTGACGTACCATGCCCAGTGAGCGGTTATTCAACGACACAACCTTTACTGCTAAATTGTATTGTAAACATGTTGATAGCTCTTGAATGTTCATTTGGATTGAACCATCACCAGTTACACAGATTGACTCTTTATCAGGGAAGGCAAGCTTAACACCCATTGCCGCTGGTAGACCAAAGCCCATGGTGCCTAAACCACCAGAATTAATCCATTGGCGAGGATGTTTAAATGGATAATATTGAGCTGCAAACATTTGATGCTGGCCTACGTCAGAGCTGATGTAAGCATCGCCATTGGTTGCTTTGTAAATTGCCTCGATAACTGCTTGTGGTTTGATTTTATCGCCATCTGTGCTGTAGCTAAGGCATTTTTGCTCACGCCAGCTGATGATTTGTCGCCACCAATCTTCTTGCGCAGAACGGTCTATCGATATTGAGCTCTTATCAATAGCCGCTTGTAATTGTTCGAGTACGGTCTTTAAGCAGCCAACAACCGGGATATGCGCTTTAATTGTTTTAGAGATTGAAGTTGGATCGACATCAACATGCACTATGGTTGCATTTGGGCAGAATTTTTTAACGTTATTCGTAACCCGATCATCAAATCGTGCACCTAGCGCTAAGATCACATCCGCGTTCGCCATGGCTTTATTTGCCTCAAGGCTACCATGCATTCCTAACATGCCAATAAAGTTAGGGTGAGTACCACTGATACCGCCTAGGCCCATTAAGGTGTTAGTGATTGGTGCGTTTAATGATTCAACCAAGTGCGTTAGTTGCTCAGAGGTGTTTGATAAAATAATACCGCCACCAGAATAGATCACTAATTTCTTCGCTTCTAAAATTGCTGTGACAGCTTTACGAATTTGTTTTGAATGACCTTTGGTATTTGGATTATAAGTACGTAGTTCAGTTGTTTTTGGAAACTCAAAAGGAAATTTAAGCTCAGGGTTTAACATATCCTTTGGTAATTCAACCACAACTGGGCCCGGGCGTCCGGTGCTCGCTAAGTAAAATGCTTTAGCTAAAATAGTAGGGATATCTTTTGCGCTGCGACAGTTGTAACTGTGTTTAACGATTGGACGAGAACAACCAACAATATCTGTTTCTTGGAAAGCATCGTCACCAATTAAACCTGTAGGCACTTGCCCAGAAAGCACCACCATAGGAATAGAGTCCATATAAGCGGTTGCAATACCCGTAATACAGTTTGTTGCACCCGGACCTGAGGTGGCAAGAACAACACCAACGTCACCTGTTGCTCTGGCATAGCCATCGGCCATATGTGTTGCGGCTTGCTCATGTCGAACTAAAATATGCTCAATATCTTCTTGCTGAAATAATGCGTCGTATAAATCAAGTACAGAACCACCAGGGTAACCAAAAATATACTTTACATTCAATTCTTTAAGTGCCCGAACAACTAGTTCGGATCCATTGTATTCTGTTGTACTCATCCTCATTCCTCTGTGTGTGCAAGCATAAATGCATAAAAAAACCCCCGCATAGGGCGGGGGTTTTTTAAAAAGTGTGCTTTCACCTTTTAATAGACTCCCGCTGGGCTTGTAACTAAGACCAGTACGAGTACATTGACGACTAAAAGGTGACGGCTAATATTCATTGTTTATTAATTTCTTCTAAAAATCACAGCCGACTAGAAGGCTGTTGTTTAAAAAATGTTAGATGTATTTTTAAGTGTTTTAGAAACTGATGTCAACCGCAAAAGTGTTATTTTGCATTAATTTTTCTATATTTTCATTTTTGTATGTTTTTATTGCAAATTAAAGTGTGGTTTTATGTTTTTGCAGGTGTAACTATGCATTAAATTGATTGTGTGATGAATGTTGAGCTTTGCATATAGATAATGCGTACTTATCACTGATACGCATAACTTAGCCTAGTAAAATCCACTTTTTAAAACTCTTTTAATAAGACACCCAGTTTTATTTTTTAAATCGTAATTAACAATCTATATGGTCTTTAACTAAAAGAGCGTGTGGATATTAAGGTATGAATAATATTTGCCCACTAAAATGCAAATTAACACTAAAAATGATGGATTTAGTTTCTTCTTGGACAATTTGCTAAGCATTAGTTGTAAAAAGTGCATACCTCAGGTTTGCAACGAGGTTGTGCTCATTAATTATGTTCTGGAGGTTTAATTTATAATTAAGCAAATAAAGCTAAGCTGTTAGTAATTGAGCTTCTTCGCTTTCGTTTCATGTTATTTGCATAAGCCGTGATAGCTTGCTCTTTACCTGCAGTATTTTTAAATGAGCGTGTAAAGGAAGTGGTAAGTGTAAGCCAATTATCAGAGCAGATATTTAATCTTTCTAATATAGGTGCTGCATCTAGGGGGATTACACCAGGTTTACCTTCTCTTATAGAATGGCCAGTCCAATCAATAAGTTGCAAATAGGTTTTAAGTTCAAATGGGAGTCCTTTAGGCATATGTTTGCGTAGTTTACCTGCAAAGCGCATAAGTGTTTTCGGTTGCTTTGCTTTTTGAGCTGACTCAATACGTGATTTTATACTGGTGTAGTCTGATTGCTCTGGTAAATTAGCTGCTTTTGCTCTCACAGGGTTCAAGTCAACATAAGCAAGGCAAGCTGCAAGTGCTGCGTCATCAAGCAAGGCTTGCGATTTAAAGCGACCTTCCCAAAAGCGCCCTTTGCAATCATCTTCTTGATTCGCTTTTCGTGCGATGCTCTCATTAAGAACACGCATAAACCAACTAATACTACTTAGCCTTTCTCGATATAAATTAACTCTGTCATTAACTGCCGAGAGCTCTGCTTGTGTTAGTAATTCGCCATTTAAGAAGCGTTGGCATAGGAATGTACTGTTGAATACCTTGTGCCACCTAATCAAAATAGCTTTATTACTTAAACGCTTCGCTTTTGCTATATCAATGTGCAGAACCAGATGTGTGTGATTACTCATTACTGCGTAGGCGCAAATATCTATACAAAATATCCGACCAAGTTGAAGTAGTTTCTTTTCAACCCAATCCCGCCTATGTTCATATGAGCGGCCTGTTAGTGGATCATGCCCACACAAAAAAGCGCGACGAACGCAGCGTGAAATACAGTGATAATAGGGTGTGTTTGAAACGCTAATTAAGTTTCTGCGAGGGGTTGCCATGTTCTTCTCCTCCATGAGTGAACTATGTAAGTTTAGTCATAATTTTGAGAAGTGAGAACTATTAAGTTGGGTGTCTAGTTTTATGTGTGTGTTATGGATGTCTAATTAATGTGGATGTCCAATTAATTGAGGGTATAAAAAAGCCAGTCTTAGACTGGCTTTGGGTAGGGAGTGTTTAAGGGTTAGGTTGTCTTAAGCCCTAAACAATTATTCTCTTATAGACGCTCAATTACAGCTTGAGTGAAGTCTGTAGTACCGTGGCTGCCGCCAAGATCACGCGTTGTGCGGTCGCCTGTTTTGATAACATCTGCAACTGCACTGCGGATGCGCTCTGCAGTGTCAGCCATACCTAAGTGCTCTAGCATTTGGATTGATGCTAAGATCACTGAAGTTGGGTTTGCAAGGTTTTTACCTGCGATGTCTGGTGCGCTACCGTGTACAGCTTCGAAGATAGCTGCATCTTCACCAATGTTTGCGCCAGGAGCCATACCAAGACCACCAACTAGACCAGCACATAGGTCAGATAAGATATCACCGAATAAGTTTGTAGTAACGATTACATCAAACTCATCAGGAGTCATAACTAGTTTCATACATGTTGCATCAACAATCATTTCTGTTGATTCGATTTGCGGGTAACGCTCAGCTACTTCACGTGCAACTTTTAAGAATAAACCAGATGTTGATTTAAGGATGTTAGCTTTGTGAACAGCCGTTACTTTTTTACGGCCTTCACGCACTGCTAGTTCGTATGCAAAAGTTACGATTTTTTCTGCACCTTCACGGGTGATTTTTGACATTGCTTCTGCTTCGTTACCATCTTCAGATACAACTTGGCCAAGACCTGAGTACATACCTTGTGTGTTTTCACGAACAGTGATGATGTCGATATCGTCGTAACGAGCTTGTGTACCTGCAAATGATTTAACAGGACGAACATTAGCATATAGGCCAAACTTTTTACGTAAAGTCACGTTGATTGAAGTGAAACCTTCACCAACTGGTGTAGTTAATGGGCCTTTTAAAGTGATCTTGTTACGCGCAATTGTGTCGATTGTTTCTTGCGGAAGTAACTCACCAGTTTTTTCTAGGGCAGCAAGGCCAGCATCAACGAATTCATAATCAAAATCGCAACCTGCAGCTTCAAGGATCTCAAGTGCTGAATCAATAATGCTAGGACCAATGCCGTCGCCTTTGATCACTGTGATGGTTTGTTTAGCCATTTACTTTTCCTATTTATGAGTAGATAAACACGTAAACTCGTCGCGAAATAGCATGCGATTTACTTGTTAGAAGGTTTACGTGGATGTGTTTGAAAATTTAAGCGGCTTTTATAGCAATTTATTCAGCTTTTTACCAGTTTATCCTGTGAATACTGACTATAAACAGACTAAAGTTCATATTTATTTAACGTTTTCGCACTTTTTAACAACACATTCTAAAAATTGTCTGCAAACTCGCAATTTTTCAAATATGCATAAAAATTAGCTTTTGAGTCCCAACCAGCAGCCGATAGGCTGTCGAAAATGATTTGCTCTTGCCAGCTGCTAAATAAAGCTTTTGGTTGAAAAACATAATAAGTAAATAATTTAATAGCTATCCAATGTTTCTCATTTATGGTGAGTTGCTGCTTTTTGTGTTGTTCACTAGCCAGTAAATGTTGAGTCCAGACGTTGTCACCAATTAGCTGATTTAAATATTCAGTCAATGGGGCTTGATCTAGGTGATTAACACCAAATAGGCAGGCCAATGGTGGGCTAATAACATGCTCTTCGGCTTGTTCAAATATAGTTTTTCGAGACAGGCTCGTAGCTTGATATTCGCAAAGGTATAAAACGTAGGCATATAATGGCAAGCTCACGTGTTCAAATTGCACTGAGTCAGAGTGTTTAAACAATGCTTGAATAATCCGCACCATATTTTCAAGTCGTTTAGAAATATGCTGAAACAGTGGGTGAGTAGTTGTTGCTACTAAGCGTTGAAATAATACTTTCTGAATGATTGCCGGTGCATTGTCGTATCCAACCATCGATAAACAATGACGCAAGTCTTTGGCTCTTTGCTGCTCTTTATTATAGGGCTTAGCGGCAATTGTAAGTTGCGTAATTAATTCAGGGTAGGGACTTAACAGCTTATTTAAACCACGATAGCTGTATTCTTTTGATACTTTTAAGTCACTAATTAATGCTAAGTATTGCTGTCTGCGTTGCTGATTTATAGGTGGTGGTTCTGTAAAATTGATGTTCTCACTAAACCATACGGTGTAGAGCAAACGCGTGTCTTTACATGTTCTTTGTTTGTCTAAAATGCTCAAATTAGCTTTGATGCGATGCCAGCGTACTTTTTCTGGGCGGCTAGCATCGACTAAAATATGCCTACCTTGCTCATCGGTGGTTAAATAGATAAGAATGCGTTCAGCGTAATTTACTTCACTTGCTGGAATGTATGGGCCTATGTGCGCAATGAGCGCCTTTATTGCATTTTGAGCAAACTCATTAGGTGTACGAAGATAAATATCAGCCAATGCTTTATGTATACTAATATGCCCACCAGATTCACGATAAGTGGTATTCATGGCGATAATGTTAGCTAAAGCTACAAGTGTTGTTGCTCCGTCATAAATCATAATTTTTGGCGCACTTAAAAGTGCTTGTTTGTATTTATTTAACCGCGCTAATAAATGCTGAATAGATAATGTATGAGGACCTGAGCTTTGCAGTAATTTTGCAGCAAGCTGGTGACGACTCTGCCAAAGTTTTTTATCTTGTAATGTTAGCTTTTCACAGGCAGCTAACTTATTGCTTTGAGTTTGTACGCACAGGTAATTAGCTAAACAGCAGCTAATAATTTGTTCACTAATTGCTTGGTTGTAATTTAGGCTACGACATAGAATGCAAGCAATAACGCATTGGTTAACAACTAAATTTGTTGTGTAGCCATGATTAGGAACATATAAGCTAAGTTGCGCTTGCATACCTTTTGGGCAGGCTTGGTAGATTAAGTAATATCGCTCAGCAAGGTTGCTTAATAAAGGATAAATTTGCGACCATTTCTGCTTTTGATAATAAAGCTTGAGCAACTGGTGCGTACTATCAAATAAGCGTGCCAACTCACGAGGCGTCACGTTTTCCATCATAAGCGGTTAGGTTTCTTGTTGATAGCTTTCATAGGCACTTGGCCCCCACAATACTAATTGACCATTTTTAAACAGCAAGCCAGTGCACTCATCTATTGTTGTAATACCATCCGATTTTACGTGTTGCGTGCGGTAAAAAATGATTTGCCAAACATTGTCTTCGACTCGTTTAGCATAGGTTAGGTCTGGGCTGCCTAAGTAATCAAGTACGGCGTTTAAGTTTTCAGGCTTATCGATAGATAGTTTCGAGATGTAACGTTTATTAAAAGCTTCACGGTCTTGCCAGATCATGGCTTGTGGATCATCTTTATAAAAAGTGATCACAAGAGTGGCGATAAGTGCATAAACACCTAAACCCAGCACCAGATATTGGAAAACCTTTTTAAACATGTGTAACTCTTTAAAATTAACGCGAATTTGCAGTATACGCTGTGATATCCAAGTGCGCTACGAGATTGCGATTAATTGAGCCTTAACTGCTTTAAACTAAAGCCTAAGTGAATATCTGTGCGTAACATCACAAGATTTTTCGAAATAACAAACATATCCATCTCATCGTTCAATTTACGCTTTACTGAAGGGTTTAGTTCATCGTCGTTGATTGCGGCTGCAATTGACTCATACTCATTTACTAATTGCTGCGCAGTTTTGTTACCAATACCTTTCACGCCGGGTATGTCATTGGTTTTATCACCAGCTAAAGCCCAAAAATCAGCGAGTCGATGTTTTGGAACATTAAAGCGCTGTTTAATGTCGTCGGCTTCAAGATACTGTTTTTTGAAGTAATCATAAATAGCAATCTGCTCAGATAAAAATGGTAAAAACCCTTTATCTGTAGAAACGATAGTAGAAGGTACATCATTAGTCGCGGCTTTATGTGCCAGCGTGGCAATTATATCGTCAGCTTCATCATTGTTAGGTGAAAACACCACAATGCCTGTTTGTTCAATGGCTTGTTTAAAAAGCGATAAGTTTTGTTTTAGGGTATCTGGCATCGGTGAGCGAGTGCTTTTGTACGCCTCATAGTAGTGATAACGCCAGCTTTTTTCACCATCAAACACAGCAATCGCGTGAGTAGCATTAGTTTGCTGACGTAACTTTTTACAAGCATGTGCCACGCGGGCACAGCTTGCCTTTATCATATGTTCTTCACTGTGATGACTCTGATTACTATCAACAGCATAGATGCGCCTAATAAGATTTAACGCATCTATTAAAAGTAACTGGGTTGTCACATAGTCTCCTGTTAAGCTTTTATCTCATAGCAAGGAATATACTTACTACCGGGTAATTTCATTCGCCCTTGCTCAACAAAAGCAGCAAGTAGTTTATCCATATCAGCCATTAATGCAGGCTCACCACTTAATACAAATCGGCCATGTTGCTTGATGGCTTGCAAGCCTTCGTCTTTAACATTACCAGCCACAATACCTGAAAACGCACGGCGTAAATTAGCGGCTAGTTGCTGAGTCGGCTGATCTAAGTGTAAATCCAAACTCGCCATATTGGCATGAGTCGGTGCAAACGGCTGTTGAAAATCATTATCGATTTTTAGCGTCCAGTTAAAGTAGTATGCATCACCTTGACTCTTGCGGTATTCACGCACTTCAGCCATTTTTGATTTGAGTGTTTTGCCAACTCGCTCTGGGTCATCGATGATCACTTCAAACTTATCAAGTGCCTCTTTACCAAGCGTTTTCTCAACGAATTTACACAGCTCAATAAAGTAATTTTCACTCTCTCTAGGGCCAGTTAAGATCACAGGTAAAGATTGTTTTTCGTTTTCAGGGTGCAGTAAAATACCTAAAAGATATAACAGCTCTTCTGCGGTACCCGCGCCACCTGGGAAAATAATAATGCCATGGGCTGTACGGATAAACGCCTCTAAACGTTTTTCGATATCAGGCAAAATCACTAATTCGTTTACAATTGGGTTAGGTGGCTCAGCGGCAATAATACTTGGTTCAGTTAAACCTAAATAACGATTATTAGTAATACGCTGTTTGGCATGGCCTATCGTCGCGCCTTTCATTGGGCCTTTCATTGCACCTGGGCCACAACCTGTACAAATGTTTAAGCCACGAAGCCCAAGCTCATAGCCAACTTGCTTGGTGTATTTGTATTCGACTTCGTTTATAGAGTGGCCACCCCAGCAAACTATCATGCTCGGATCGCTATTTACTCTTAGCGCACCTGCATTCCTGAGCATGTCAAACACCATATGAGTTATGGCTTTTTGCTCAGTTAAATCTTTTTCGTATTTTTGACAAATAAATAGAATATCGCGAATAACCGAGAAGATATGTTCATGAATACCAGTGATAATTTCGCCATCGACAAAGGCTGATTCGGGTGGGTTTTCAAGCTCAATTTTAATCCCGCGTTCGCGGCTCAATAAGCGAATATCGAAATTTTCGTATTTGTTGTAAATCTCAGAGCTTGAGTCAGTGTGGCTGCCCACATTAAGAACCGCGAGCACACAGTTCCTAAATAATTTATAGCGCTCGCTGGTGGATGATTGTTCGAGTAGATCAACTTCTAGTTGCGATAGTAAATCCAGTACACCTGTAGGATTCAGTTGTTTTAACATAAGCACTCTCCTGGCTCGTCAATGAGCCTTTATCATTGTGTGTCAAAGACCTTACTAACAAGATGAGGCCTTTATTTGCTAATGCAAACTTTATTTCGTCCCTCGTTCTTGGCTTTGTATAGTGCTTCGTCTGCACGGTCAAAGGCAATCAGTGGGGTATCACCTTTTTTCAACTGGGTTGCGCCAGCAGAAATGGTGATTTCTACTTGCTTATCTTTGAATTTAAATGGAATACCTTGAATTGTCTTACGCAACTTTTCAAGTGGTGCTGCTGCACTTTCAAGTGACATACCACTCATTAGTAACACAAACTCTTCGCCACCGTAACGGGCAATAAAGTCTGATTTACGTATTGATTTTTGTAGTGCTTTAGCAATGACTTGTAATGTTTTGTCACCGGCACTGTGGCCATATTGGTCATTGATTGATTTAAAATGGTCTACATCAATTACTACAAATGTCACTGCCGACTCTTGTAGATCAAATAATTGAAACTCTTGATTAAACCGTTCATCAAACGCTGCGCGGTTGGGTAATTTTGTTAAACCATCTAGCAAACTTTTAAATCGCTGTTCATTTAAGCGTTGTTTATAAGTTGAAAGTTTAGCTTCTAAATGGCTAATACGGCTATTGATATCGTTAAAGCTAGCGAGCAAGTTTTCTCGCTCCGTTTGCTCTAGTTTTTCTTTGGCAATTAAATCATCACTTAAAGATTTAAGTTCTTCTTCTACTAATTCTTTAAGTGATGTTATTGAAGTCGCCTGCTGAGTTTGCGTATGAAGATTCTTAATTTTTGCTTCAATCTGTTTGTTCAGCGAATCGTATTCTGCGCTAATCGACTCTGAGTGTTTACTGGTTGAAACAATAGAGTGATGTAAATCTTCAATAGTTTGATTTAATGAGATTAAAAAGCTTTGTGCAGATTGACGCTCTTTACTCATATTACGCGTGATGATGGTGATAATACTCAGCGCAGAATCAAGTAAATCGTCAACACTGTCATTATGAGTGATTTTGCTTTTAATTATATTTATTTGCTCTGCACTTTCATCCTCGAGCACAAGCTCATTAGCAAGAGACAGCAGCTCAGACGCTAACTCAGGTTTGATTAATGCCTCGGCTTGACTACTTTTAGCGAGCTTTGCTTGAAGTGCTTGGTGATAAATAGTAACCAGCTTAGACAATAAAGGTATAAAATCATGATTAGACTGTATATTATTCAATTCGTGGTCAAGCAGATAACGCAATGTTCGACGGGCATTATCAGGTAAACCTTGGACTTTTTGTAATTGTTTACCTGCATCAGTGATGCTTTTGTTAAGCTCGCGTTGTTGAGCCATTTGCTTGGTTTCTTGTTGTTTTAGAAGACCAAGCACATCATCTATGAAAGGTGTTAGTAATTCAAAATTAACACCTTTTTTTAGTGCGTTTCTAAATTTGGCTAAACGGTTATCTAGCTCAATGTCTAGCCCTTTACAGCTGAGCGACAGTTTTGCCGCAAACTGTGAAAGCACTTCAACTTGATGTTTGCGTGCATCTTCGACCACTGTGCGTGCGTCGATAGCCTGCTTTAACTTTTTATTAAGAACATCATGCTGTTGCTGCACCTAGTAATACCGCCGTGAAGATTCAAATTTTCTATAGGGTAAGTTTACAACAAATTAATACGAAATGTAGGTTCCAAGTCAAAAACTTAGTTAATTTGTATATCAAACCTGTTGCAATGGCTGTTTATCGGTTTTTAATTCACATTTTTTCTCGCAATTGTTAGGCTTGTCCGCAATTTTAAAAGTAATAAAAAGAGTTGTTATGAAAAAGTTTTTGGCACTGTCAATTTTGGCAGCGTGCTCAAGCAGTGTGTTTGCAGATGTAAACTATTCACTGTCGATTACTGAGCCAGAGCATCATTTAGGTAATGTGAGTGTTGAGTTTCCTGAAACTGCACAAGCACATTTAGATGTTAAACTTCCCGCTTGGCGTACTGGTCGTTATGAAATTTTGAATCTTGCTAATGGCGTACGTTTTTTCGAAGCAAAAGATGATGACGGCAAGCCATTAAAGTGGGAAAAAATTGATCACAGCACGTGGCGTGTTCACCTAAACGAGCCAACTCAAGTCAATGTAGATTACCAAGTTTACGCTAACGAGCTAGGTAAACGCGCTCGTCATATTGATGACAGCCATGCATTTATTGATGCATCTGGCTTTTTCATGTTTAGTGAATCATTCCGTCAAGACCCGGTAACCGTAAAATTAAACGTACCAAAACAATGGCGTTCAGTATCGGGTATGGAAAATGCGGGCTCTAAACACAGCTTTAAAGCCGCTGATTACGACATTTTAGTTGATTCACCAATCGAAAGTGGTATCAATGAGCTACACAAGTTCACCGTTGATGGCCGTGAATACGAATTAGTTATTTGGGGCGATGGCAACTACGACGTAGATCAAATGCTAACTGACCTTAAAAAGCTAGTGACAACTGGCAATGTAATTTGGGACGGTTACCCATATGAGCGCTATGTATTTATGGTCCATGCTACGTCTGGTGCCGGTGGCGCAACAGAGCATTTAAACTCTACGATTATCCAGCGCCCACGTGACCGTTTTGGTTCTCGTAAAGACTACCTTGCGTTTATCAGCACCGCAGCTCACGAATTTATTCATACTTGGAACGTTAAAGCATACCGTCCAAAAGGTATTGCTCCATACGATTACACCAATATTAACTACGCTAAAACATTATGGATTGCAGAGGGCTCAACCAGCTACTTTGAAGATCACTTAATGGTTCGCTCTGGAATTGAAACAACCGATGAGTTTTTCGGTACGTTAACGAAAACGATTAATCGTCACTTACAAACACCGGGTCGCGAAGTACAAAGCGCAACCGAAACCAGTTTTGATAAGTGGATCAACCAAGGCGGTGACCACGCTCGCAACTATAGCACCAATATCTATTTAGAAGGTTCATTGATCTCAATGGCGCTTGATATTGATTTGCTAGAAAAAAGCGATGGCAAAATCAGTTACCGCGATGTTCACCGTGAACTGTACAACAAGCATCGTTTACCTGATGGTTTTACGCCTGATGATGTTAAAGCGATTTTAAAAGAACTTACAGGTCGTGATTACAGTGCTTGGTGGCAAGCGAATGTGGATGAGCCAGCAGCTATCGACTTTGATTCGCTACTTGAAAAAGTGGGCTTAGGTTTAATTCGTCCTGAAGGCGCTAAATCAGTACCTAGTATTGATTCGATGGCAAAAGATAGCGGTGAGTTACTAACCCTAACTCATGTTCGTCGTGGTGGCGCTGCATGGCAAGCAGGCTTAACTACAGATGATAAAATCGTTGCGTTTAACAAAAAGCATGTTGGTAAAGACTTAACAGCCAGCCTTGAAACGTTTAAAGCAGGCGACACAGTGACTGTTGATTTTATTAGACGTGATGCACTGCAAAGCACAACGCTAACACTGAGCGAAGATTTTGATAAAGAGAAAAAGGTAAAAGCATTAAAAGATGCAACACCAGCTCAAATGGCACTGTTTAAAGCGTGGATGGGCGTTGACCACCCAAACCTAGCAAAATAGTTAATGATCTTTAATTGGTAAGAGAGGAGCTGCGGCTCCTTTCTTTTTATTCGGCGTTTGTTGCGCCTTGATAAACTGCTTAGTGTATTTTGCATTTAGCAGTGCACTATTAAGTTGCTGCTTTTTACGTCGCCAAAACGACTTTTTAACTTTGTCTGATCTATCACGAATATCGCTTTGTGAATTATCGGGTTGTGATACCGGGTAGGGCAGTAAAGAGTATCCATATACGCCGGTTTCCCACACATGCTGTAAATCGCAATCGACAGGACGGCCAAATGTAGCAGTGGCTTTTAATAGCGCTTTTGCACCAGCTAAACTAACAGCCGTTGCACAGCAGCCAGACATAAGCTTTTTATGAATGACTAAATGCTGCTCATCAGCGAGGGGTTTTGTAAAGGCAATTTCCCGATTTCGGTCTTTATAAGCCGCCAATTTTATTAGCTGCCAAGGCTGTTTTAATGTATTAATGTTTTCAATTGCACTGTGAATTGAGCGGTCGAGAACAAAGTCATCTTCTAAAATAATGGCGTAATCTAATTGCCTATCGACCATGGTTTGCCATGCTTTTCTGTGACTCAGATAACAGCCAATTTCACCTTTACTCAATGGTTTATGGTATTTTTTTAGATTTAAATCAGCATTATAATGCTCAGCAATCGCTGTATCAGACAGCTCTCTACCATCAATTGCATCAATGCGTTCAAATGCTAAACCTTGCGCGTTGAGTTCATTGCTCACACGGTGTAATCGTTCAGTAGAGCTTGCTAAGTTAATTACAAAAATAGCGGTCATTATTGTTACCTGATGGGTCAGTTTGAATCAGGCTAACAAGCTTTAATGACGCTTGGGTGTCAGAACTATTTCGCTTTTATGTCAGGGCGAGGAGTATTTAAAATCGCTTGCTTTTCTTGTTCGGATAAAATGATCCAATCAAAAATTTCATCATTACTGCGACCACAGCCAGTGCAATAGCCATTGAGGCGATGACATTGACCGATGCAATCTGTTTTAAATTCGCTGGTTAGTTTTTTTGAATGTGCCATAGAGATACGAAGGCTAATGTCTATTAGCCTTCCTAAATGTATTACTTACCTTCAACAGGCTTACCAATTTCAAGGGTAGTAGACCAAGGCTGTTTACGCGATAGAGTTTTACCCGAATGAATTGAGATAACAGGGGTATTTTCGTCAAGTACAAAGGTTGTGCGTAACGATTCAGCTGACTCTTTTTGTGTTTGATGCCAATTATTTCCTGCTAAACAAGCTTGGGTAAAATTAACCGCACGGGTGTGATCGGCGACAGCTTGCTGCTGTTGCTCATAGTTGCCTACACAGCGGTAGGTAACATTGTCTTTATCAAGCGCCGTGATTTGACAGTTATCGGCAATTAGGTTGTATTTTGCTGTCCATGTTTCCATGTACTTAGTATTTACACGGCTACGTTTTAAGCCTTCAAAGCGGTTGTCGTAAGCACCTAATAGGGCATTGATTTTCTCGCAAGGTGTTAAGTTATCAATGGCTGCTTGTTGTTCAGTTGTCAGTCCTGTACAACCTGTTAATACAAGGCCAGTTAGTAAGGCGGCGAGTGGCTTTTTCATATCAAGCTATCCTTTTAAATAGCAGTTCCTTAAACGTTTCCTAAAGGATACCTAAGCCCTTGTAAAAATGCTAATAAAGATTGGTGATTACAATTTAAAATGCCCTCGCAAAGGAAGGCATTTTAGTTGCGTATATTAATAAAAGCGTAAGCTTACATCTTAGTTTTACCAGCAATGTTGGTTACTTTTACTGAGCCAGAACCATCACTTAGTAACTCAAAGTTTGCCGCAGTATCAACGCGAATGCTTCCCGAACCATCTGAAACGACAACATCACCCGAAATATCATTTAAGTCGATACCACCAGAGCCATCGTGTACTTCAATATTGCCCTGTGCGTTTGCAACATCAATATTGCCAGAGCCATCATGAATTTTAATATCACGGCTAACATTACGAACATCTATGCTGCCTGAACCATCATTGATTTCTAATGTGCCTTCAATGTCATTTGCGGTAATTGAACCAGAACCATCGTTTATAACGGTATTCGCGACTTTACTAATGATAATTTCACCTGAGCCATCGTGCACATCGACATTAAATGAGCGAGGGATCGCAACGGTTAAATCAATGCGAGTTTGCTTATTGGTATGATATTCACATTGACCTGCACTTAGCGCTGCACTCTTACCTTTAGCTTCAAGCGTTAAGCAATATTCATCATGTGGCTGCTCTTGATAAATCTCGGCTTTAACGCTCACTTGATCACTGTCACTACCGGTAATGTGTAAAAAACCTGAGCCCGCTTCTACTTTTAAAGCACTTAATGATGCTGCATCTAGCGTTAGGTTTTTAGTTGCTTGCAGTGGCATTTCACCCCAAGCAAAAGTTTGTGCTGATAATAAACCTGCGGCAATTAGCGAGAGTGTTTTTACTGTACTTAACATGGTTGTTCCCTTTCATATCTGTGGTGTTATTAGCTTAGTCGCAGCTGCTGATAAAAAAGGTTTAAAGGCTTTAAAAACTTTTTTACACAAATAGGCAAGAAAGCGCGAGCTTCAGGCATTTATGGTTTTTCGCGATGCTTTAGACTGAAATAGTAGACCATAACCTAAGCAAGCCAAGGAGAAACATATGAGTGATTCAGCGCAAACAAACGATATGCAAGTAATTAAGTCAGGTTCTCAAGATCCAATTGCAGGGCCAGCAGAATGTTTCACAGGTAAAGTGCAAATTAGTACTTTATTTAATGCACCAGCACCTGCTCGCGTTGGTGTTGCTGTGGTGGAGTTTTCAAAAGGAGCTCGCACAAATTGGCATTCTCATCCACTCGGCCAAGTATTATTAGTTACAGAAGGTCAAGGTTGGACACAGTGTGAGGGTGGTGAGAAAACAGTCATCAATCCAGGTGATTTAATTTGGTGTAACTGCGGAAAGAGGCACTGGCATGGTGCGACTGCTGATAGTGCAATGAAACATGTAGCAGTTCAAGAAGCACTCGATGGTAAACCTGTTGACTGGTTCGAAGCTGTTTCAGATGAAGATTATTTAGCATAAGGTACATTAAGATGTGTGACAAACATGAAACGCAAGACTTATCACGTCGTAATTTTATTAAAACGAGTTCAGCTTTAGGTGCAGGCCTGTTATTAGGTGGCTTTGCGGCGCCTTCATTTGCAGCATCATCTGAGCAGCTTGCAAATGGCAATATAAAATCTCGTGGCTGTGCGGCTTTTGATAATTCAGGCTTACTAAAACCATGGGAATTCGAAAGACGCCCAGTAGGCGATAACGATATTTTAATCGAAATTAAATTCGCCAGTATTTGCCACTCAGATATTCATCAGATGAAAGGGCATTGGGGCGCACAGCAATACCCTCAAGTACCAGGTCATGAAATTGCAGGTATCGTAACTGCGGTCGGTAAGAATGTGACTAAGTTTAAAGTGGGCGACCGTGCTGGTGTAGGCTGTATGGTTGATAGCTGTCTTGACTGTAATAGCTGTAAAGATCAAGGCGAGCAATATTGCCCAGAAACAAAATTCACTTATGGCTACCCTGATGAACGCTCACCGACTGGTATCACACAAGGTGGTTACTCGAATAACATTGTTGTTCGCGATCATTTTGCAGTGCATATTCCTGAAAACATGAGTTTAGAGCATGCTGCTCCTTTATTATGTGCCGGCATTACAACGTATTCTCCGTTGCTTAAATTTAACTTGAAAAAAGGCGATAAAGTAGGTGTTGTTGGTATTGGTGGGCTTGGGCACTTAGCTGTTAAATTGGCTGTGTCGCAAGGTGCTGATGTCTATGCGTTCACTAGCTCTAAAGATAAAGTAGCCGATATTAAAGCCTTTGGCGCTAAAGTGGTTGTTGTTGACGGTGAAGACGCTTACAACGAGCATAAGTCGCAGCTTGATTATTTAATTAATACCTTGCCAGTGAAATATGATATTGCTAAATATGCATCATTAGTAAAACCATTCGGCACGTATACCCAAGTGGGTATGCCAGAAGAGTTTTCATTAAATATGAATGCATTAGCATTGGCTGCAAGCCGCGTAAACTTTAATGCTTCGTTAATTGGTGATATGCAAGAAACGCAAGAAGTTGTTGATTACTGTGCGAAGAATAATATTCTGCCAGCAACCCAGTTAATCAAAGCCTCTGAAATCAATAATGCATGGCAAAGCGTGGTGGAGAAAAAAGCGCGCTATCGTTATGTAATTGATGCCTCGACATTTTAAATAATTTTTAGATTGAGTAAGCCAAACGCCATACCCAGTATGGCGTTTTTTGTTGTTCCTTTTTTATTCGGTGATTTATCGCTTAAAGAGCGAATACTGCCGTAAAAACATATCATTATTTTTTTCTTTTGCTAACTTAAACTCTTTGGCCTCCATGGAGTAATAATGAAAAAAATAACCTTCCTGAGTACGTTGTTGTGCACTAGCTTTTTTGTTTGTAGCGAAGAAACAGATACAACCTTGAACGCTTATGCCGCTGGGTACGTCGCCAATTTTACCTGTAGTGCCACGTTTAACGCTGGCAAAAGCAAAGATCAAATCAATATAGATGAACTTACCGGTATTTACCCTTTAATAGCAGACCCTGTAAAAACACTAAAAGCGAACATTGAAACTGAGCACAAACGAGTCATTGTTGATTACGATAAAGATAAGCAGCGCATATCGGTGTGGCGGCCTCGTTTAGGCTGTGTTGATTTACCCGTAGGGGCAAGCCTGAAAGCTGCATCACTCGTGCAAGCACCGTTTAAAGAAAACTTAGCCTACCAAAAGGATGATGGTAAGCCTTGGCAAACGCTAAATGGTGTTAATAAAGCGACGGGCAATAAGGCACTTGATGAGGTTATTGCACAAGCTTTTACTCGTCATTATGGTGAAGGCGCACGAACTTCAGCAATTTTAATAGCAAGCCCTGATGCGATTCTAGCAGAGCAATATAAAGCCGGTTTTACCCCTGAAACCGCCCAGCGTACTTGGTCTGTTGCAAAAAGTATTGGCGCGAGCATTATTGGAGTGGCGGTAGCGCAAAAGCGACTTGATGTTACAAAGCCTGCGGGACTTGAAAGCTGGTCTCATCCGCTTGACCCACGTGGCGAAATTACCCTTGAAAACTTACTTCACATGGCATCAGGTTTAGATAGTAATAAAGCGGGTAACCGGACAGACCGTGTGTATATGGGAGGCGGTTTAGTGTCTGATACTGCAACGCATACCGCATTAGAAGTTAAGCCTGGTAGCCGTTGGAAATACGCTAATAACGACACCATGTTAGCGCTACGCACCTTACGAGAAACGTTTAACGATGAGGCGAGCTATTTGCGTTACCCATATGACAATTTACTCGACAAAATCGGGATGCAGCACACGTTTTTAGAGTCAGATTGGCAAAGTGACTATATTTTGTCATCGCAAGTGTGGACTACTTCACGGGATCTTGCTCGCTTGGGGCTATTACACCTGAATAATGGTCGCTGGCAAGGTGAGCAAATATTACCAAAAGACTGGTTAAGTTATATTAGTAAACCAGCCCCTGCTCAACCCCCTGTAACGGCACCAGGATACGGCGCACAGTGGTGGCTTTATAACGAACGTTTTCCTGAGTTACCAAACGATACCATTGCAGCGCGAGGCAACCGTGGTCAATTTTTAGTGATCATTCCAAGCGAGCAGTTAGTGATTGTTAGGCGAGGGTACGACCTTGCAGGACTTAAAGGCTTTAGTGAACATGACTTTACCCGTGATGTTTTAAAAGCACTGGGCAGATAAAGTCAGGCAATAAAAAAGCTACTTTGTGGCGTACAGAAGCAGCTTTGCTAACTGGAGAGTTAGTATCTACTACAAGGGCTCTATAGTGACATCCGCTTGGCCTAAACTTTTAAAGAACTGACTATCGCCCGTTATTTTGCCAAGTTTTATCAGACCATTTGCATAACTTTGCTGCTTATAAAAGAGCGCAAGGTTACCCCAAGGTGCGTAATAAGTGATGTCTCCTGCGTTAGCATCGGTGCCAGCAGGTAAGCCTTGTAGATTTAATTTCTCTGGTAAAGTGGCAATTTTCTCAGCATTGGCAAAGTCTTCTACTTTTAGAGTCAGTGGTAGAAGTTGATAAAAATGCTTAGCGGCATTGTTACTTTCTAGAGTCGCTTGCATAGTTTTGCCGTTACTGGTGAACTTTATTTGCATTTCACTTACCATCTTTACTGCTTTTTTAAATATTGCTTATCTGTTACTGGCTCTAACCAATCAACAACCTTACCGTCTTTTGACTCTTGAATAGCTAAGTGCATCATGGCTGTTTTATCTGTAGCACCGTGCCAATGTTTAACATTAGCAGGAATATGTACAACGTCACCTGGTTTTATAACCTGAGGTTGTCCGTGCCACTGATTAACCCAACCCATACCTGATGTAACAATTAAGGTTTGGCCAACAGGGTGAGTGTGCCAGTTTGTGCGAGCACCTGGCTCAAAGGTTACCATGGCACCAGCGGATTTCGCTTCGCCATGAGCTTGGAAACTAGGCTCGACGCGTACTTTGCCCGTGAAATACTTGTCGAGCCCAGTCATTGGGTACTGAGTGCCATTTTTTTGCACTGTAATTTGCGGTAATTCTAAACGTTGTGAAGAGGCGTTTTCTGCATGACTAAATGCACTCATCGTTAAGATAAGGGTACCGATAATATACTTCATACTTTCTCCATGTGTTTGTAACCTGATGAGAAATCATTTTGGCTAAAAATTGTGCCTTTAAAAAGTACAATGCACGCAAGTTATTGCCTATTAGTCCGAGGGTTAGATTTTTTAACTAGCCAACTTTATGAAATCGAGTGTATAGTTAAGTATCTTAATTTTGATTGGGTTGGTTATGCACTCAGATTATGAAACTCTTGCTAAAATGAGCGCCTCTTTAGCAGATAAAATTGCGCCGCATATAGGTCAGCAAGAAACCGCTGATAGTGTGATTGAGGATTTGTTTTTTTATAGACAAACACAGGCCGCCACCTCTTGTTCAATGTGTGTGGTTGAACCAAGTATTGCACTGGTGCTACAAGGGGCAAAAAGCATGACTTTGGGCGAAGATGTCTTCAAGTATGACCCTCACAAGTATTTGATCACCTCTATTGATTTGCCCGCAAAAATGCAAGTCCTTGAAGCAAAAGACGATGCACCTTATTTAGGCTTAGTGTTAAAGCTTGATTTGGCGATGTTAGGAGAACTAATTTCGCAGGTGCCGCTCGATAAATTAAACAAGCAATCACTGAACAAGGGTATGACTTTAGGTGAGATGACAGAGCCTCTGCTTAACGCTTTTACGCGATTAGTTGAGCTCGTTGATGATCCTGAGTCTATGCCTGTGCTTGCACCATTAATAAAGCGCGAAATTTTTTGGCGTGTACTTAATAGTGAGCATGGGGCGGAGCTTCGCCATATAGTATCGACAGGTAGTCAAGGGCTGAGAATTGCACGTAGTGTTAAATGGTTAAAAGAAAACTATGATCAACCCTTGAGTGTAGAGGACTTAGCGGGTCTTGCGAAAATGAGTAAATCGACTTTTCACCATCATTTTCGAGATCTAACTTCAATGAGTCCGTTGCAATATCAAAAGCGTTTAAGGTTAATGGAAGCAAGAAGGTTGATGGTTGGCGAGAGTATGGATGCGTCAGGTGCTGCTTTTAAGGTTGGCTACGAAAGCCCCTCACAATTTTCTCGCGAGTATTCTCGGTTTTTTGGTTTATCACCAAAACGAGATGTTGAGGCGTTTTTAGCAACGGCTAAATAGCCTGCTACTTATAATACCAATGGGCAATAATAGTTAATTAAGCGAATTGATATAAAAAACGAATGGGCATATCCCTATGTCCCATTCGTTACCATGACACGTTTTAGTTAAAGACTTGCTGTGAAAAATTCAGCAATTTTAGTGAATGGAATTAAACCCACATCATCATATAAATCAACATGACCTGCATTTGGCACAACCAATAATTGCTTAGGCTCAGCAGCTAAATTATAGGCTTGTTGGCTAAACTCAAATGAGTGAGCCTGTTCACCAGCAACAAACAGTAATGGACGTGGTGAAATAGTTTCAATATCGTTAAATGGATAAAAGTTCATAAAACGCACATTGCTGCTTAATGTTGGGTGTGTTGTTAAATCTGCTGATGAACGCTCTGGTGTATATTCGCCACGCTCAGTGCGATAAAAGTCATAAAACTCTTTTGCAATTGGGTGCGAGCTTTCATCAATGTGATGCGGGCAGCCGCCGGTGTACTGCACTTCGCCACCTAGGTACTCAACATTACGTTGCTCAGCGGCTTCATCAAGCATACCTTTACGCATATCAAGGTCGATAGAGTTACCTAAACCATTGCGCGTTGCACCACCCATGTCATACATACTCACTGTTGCTACAGCTTTGATACGTGGGTCAATTTTAGCGGCACTAATGATGAAACCACCACTACCACATACACCTAAACCACCAATGCTTTCTTTGTTGACGTATGAACGGCTAGCAAGGTAATCGACACCCGCACTGAATGACTCTGCGTATAAATCAGGCAGCACTGTATTACGTGGTTCGCCGTCACTTTCGCCCCAGAAGCTAAGATCAATTGCCAAAGTAACAAAGCCAAGTTCTGCAAGTTTAGTTGCATATAAAGTAGCACTTTGCTCTTTTACCGCACCCATAGGATGACCAATTACAAGTGCCGGAAGGTTCGCGCCTTTCTCAGCATTTTTTGGTGTAAAAAGATTACCGACTACATTCATCTGTAATTGGTTTTTGAAAATTACTTTTTCAAAGTTAACAGCATCGCTTTGGTAAAAATTATCCGTTGAGGTAGTCATAACACTCTCCTATTTTGTGATTAACAGGGACTGCAATTTGTTTTCACAATGCAGCTTTGATGAGGTTATTGTCGGATATTTATGCAGTTTGGCGTTATATTAGAACAGTCGATTTATTGCCTAAAAGTGTCGAATGTATAAAAAGCTGCAGCAAGCGCTGCAGCTTATTCATTTACTTATGGCGGCCTTGTAAACAGTTCACCACATCAGCCAATGATAGGCCTTGGCGCTGCAATAACACAGTTAAATGATACAGTAAGTCTGCCGATTCATTGGTTAATTCATCGTTATCATGTTTCATGGCTGCAAGGGCAACTTCAACGCCTTCTTCCCCCACTTTTTGGCAACTACGGCTTAAGTCTTTTGCAAACAAAGACGCAGTGTAGCTTTTGCTTGGATCATCGTCTTTACGCGAGACAATCACTTGTTCAAGCTCAGCTAAAAACGACAAGCTAGGTTTAGCATCATCGCCAAAGCAGCTTTGTGTACCTAGGTGGCATGTTGGCCCAAGTGGGTTTGCCAGTACTAATAGTGAGTCGTAATCACAGTCGGTGTGCACAGAAACTACTTCAAGATAGTTTTCTGATGTTTCGCCTTTGGTCCATAAACGCTCTTTAGAGCGCGAGTAAAAGGTTACTTTTTGTTTGTCGAAAGTGGCAGCTAATGCGTCTTGATTCATAAAGCCTTGCATTAAAATCACCCCAGAGCGTGCGTCTTGCACGATAGCTGGGATCAATTCGCTTTTGGCAAAATCGACTTGAGAAAGAGTGTCTTTGGTTAATTGCATAGTCTTGCCGCTACATTATTATCAGTTAAAAATTGTTTTAGTTCGCCAATATCAATGACGTTCTTGTGAAATACGCTGGCAGCGAGCGCGCCATCAACTTGGCTTTGTTGAAACACATCAACAAAGTCTTGCATCGTACCTGCGCCGCCCGATGCAATTAGTGGAATATCACACAGTGCACGCATTTTTGATAGCTGAACATTGTCGTAGCCTTTACGCACGCCATCTTGGTTCATGCAATTGAGTACAATTTCACCAGCGCCTAGGTCTTGCACGCGCTTAACCCATTCTTCGGTTTTATAGCGAGTACGGCTTGATGCATTAGGATCGCCAGTCAGCTGGTACACTAAATATTCGCCAGTGGTTTCATCATAAAAGCTATCAATACCCACAACTACGCATTGTTTACCAAACTCATCGTGTAGCTCTTTGATAAGCTCTGGGCGAGCAATTGCAGGGCTGTTAATACTGATTTTATCTGCGCCACGTTCTAAAACACGTGCTGCATCGGCAACAGATTTAATGCCGCCCGCCACACAAAATGGAATATCAATGTGGCGCGCAATGTTCTCTACCCAATTGACATCAAGTAGGCGTTTTTCGACGCTGGCACTGATTTCATAAAACACCAGCTCATCCGCACCAGCATCGCTGTATGCCTTGGCAAGCGTTAAAATATCACCAACCACTTCATGGCCTTTAAATTTAACACCTTTAACGACTTGGCCGTCTTTTACATCTAAACAAGGGATTATGCGTTTTGATAACATGCTAACGCCTCCTCAACATTAAAGGCACCATCGAGCAATGATTTACCTAAGATAACACCGCCAACGCCTAGTTTTTTCAGCCTTGCGATATCATCAAGAGAGCTTACACCGCCTGATGCTTGAACTTTAATCTCGCTGTTGTGGTTAGTTAAATCTTCATAAAGTGCAAACGAAGGGCCGGTCATGGTGCCGTCTTTACTGATGTCAGTACACAGAAAATCAACCACACCCAGTGCCACGTAAAAATCAACAAGTTCGAACAAGCCAAACTCAGATTCACTTAACCAACCATGTGTTGCTGGTGCCCAGCCGTTGTCAGTTTTATTAACATCTAGTGCGATAACAAAGTGTTCGCTGCCAAATTTTTCAATCCACGCCTGCACTTGCTCACGCTTTTCAACGGCCATTGAGCCTATTACAACTTGGTTAGCACCGGCTTCAAGCCAGTCAGCAACATCTTGCTCAGAGCGAATACCGCCGCCCACTTGATAAGGTACATTAAGCGCTTTGGTTGCGGCTTGAATATGCTGCCATTGTTTTTTATTTGGATCGCGCGCGCCTTCTAAATCAACTAGGTGCAGTTTGCCTGCGCCGCTGCTTGCGTACTCTTGTAAGCGTGCGCCAAGTTCGTAAGGGTAAAATTGTGCTGTATCATACTTACCTTGGTATAAGCGCACAATTTGGTTTTGTAATACATCGAGTGCTGGAATAATCACGTTTATTTCTCTTATTTTTTGCTGCGCTTACAGCTGCCAATCTAAAAAGTTTTGTAAAAGTCGTGTGCCTACTTTGGCGCTTCGCTCTGGGTGGAACTGCATGCCTGCGTAGTTATCTTTGGCAACAATTGCCGAAAAAGCTTGCCCGTATTCACCGCTTACTAGGGTGGCATCGTTCACTGTGTGAGCAAAGCTATGCACAAAGTACACTTGATCCTGCGCCGATAACCCTTTGGTAAGGGCATGCTCTTTTAGTACGCTTAGGTCGTTCCAACCCATGTGTGGAGAAGTTAATGTACCCACATCTAAATGCTTAACAACACCCGGAATTTTGCCAAGGCAATCGACATTGCCTTCTTCTGTACTATCACAAAGTAATTGCATGCCTAAACAAATTCCCATCAGCGGGCGTTGATATTCATCAATTGCTTGTTGCCAACCACCATCTTTTAAGCGTTTCATTGCAACGGAAGCATGGCCTACACCTGGTAAAATAGCACGTTCAAAGCCTTTTAGTTGTTCAGGTGAGGTGATCACCTCTGGTTTTTCGCCCAAGCGTTCAAAGGCAAAACGAACAGAGTTAATGTTGGCACAACCTGTATTAATTATGGCAATCATAAACACCCCTTAGAGCTTGCTGTTTGTTGTGAAGCATCTTTTGCAATCGCAGCGCGAAGTGCTCTTGCAAACGCTTTAAATAGACCTTCAACTTGGTGATGACAATTACCATCGCTAACCGACAAAATAAGGCTCATGGCGGCATTATCACTTAAGCTTTTAAAGAAGTGCTCAACCATTTGCACGTCTAGGTCGCCCACTTTTTCACGGCTAAAATCAGCATTTAATACAAACGAGGCGCGGCCCGATAAGTCAATTTGCGCTTCTGCTTTACATTCATCCATAGGGAGTGCAAAACCATAGCGACCAATTTGTGTTTTTGTACCTAGCGCTTGTTTAAGGGCTAGGCCAAGCGCAATACCGATATCTTCAACAAGGTGATGCTCGTCAATGTGTAAGTCGCCAGTGGCTTGAATATTAAGTCCGATATTGGCGTGAGTGCGAATTTGGTCAAGCATGTGATCGAAAAAGCCAAGACCAGTGCTAATTTCGCCATTTTTTGTTTGGTCTAAATTAATTTGCACATCGATTTGCGTTTCTTTGGTGTTGCGAGTGACACGGCCTTCACGGTTTGCTGTTGTCAGCTTAGTGACAATGGCATCCCAGCTGCCGTCATACAAAATGCCTTCACAACATAAGTTATTGGCAAGTCCAATATCAGTTTGGCGGTCACCAATCACAAATGAGCGTGCTAAATCGACTTTACCTGAACGCATCAGCTCTGTAAGTAAGCCGGTTTTTGGTTTACGGCAGTCACAATTTTGCTCATCAAAGTGAGGGCAAATCAGAACTTCATCAAATTTAATTCCTTGGCTGTTTAAGATATTCATCATCTTGTCTTGAGCAATATCAAAATCAGCTGTCGGGAAGCTATCAGTGCCTAAACCATCTTGGTTTGAAACCATTACAAGGCGGTAACCTGCCGCTTGAAGTTGTAACAGAGCAGGGATCACATTTGGCAAAAACACTAATTTTTCGAGGCTATCAACCTGTTTGTCGGTGATAGGCTCTTCGATAATCGTGCCATCGCGGTCAATAAATAAATACGGGTTGCTCATGATAATTCCTGTTCTACTGTATTGCTGGTCAGTGATAAGCCATCTAACCAAATTTTTACTTGTTCTAGTTCTTGCTCGTTACCGATAGAAATTCGTAACCAATCATTTTCGCCATACAAGGTGAAGGCACGCATCACGAGTCCTTGCTCAAGTGCGATATTAAATGATTGTTTGTCTTTTAATTTTAAGGTGACAAAGTTACCTTCACCGCTCAGTACTTTGATAACAGCAGGTGATTGCTCAAGCCAGCTTTTCAGTTTGCCTTTTAAGCTATTTAGAATAGTCACCTGACGGCGCATTGAAGCGATGTTGTCACTACTTAATGCATCTGCTGCAATGCTAGCAACCACCGTTGATACAGGATAAGGCGCAATCACTTTACGAATAGGCGCAAGTAGCTCGCTGTTGGCTAAGGTAAATCCAGTTCTTAAACCCGCAAGTGCAAATGCTTTTGATAAGGTTCTTAGTACCACAAGGTTACTAAACTCGTTGATCAGGCTTGCTGCTGTTTGTTCAGGGCAAAATTCTATATAAGCTTCATCAACCACTACAATCGCTTTACCCGCAAGTTGTTGGGTGATTTTTCTGATTTTGTCTAGGCTTGTCATGCTGCCGGTTGGGTTATTTGGATTACAAATAAACACCAACTTTGAATCAGCAACTGCAGTGACAATCTCATCAGCTGTGCCTTTTAATAACAGCTCTTGAGTTAAACCGTTAATCGCAATGTTGTGGGTATCAGCTGTTACTTTGTACATGCCGTAAGTTGGCAAAAAGAGTGCAATGCTATCTTTAGCTGGGCTACAAAAAGTACGTACTAATAGTTCAATACCCTCATCAGCACCGCGAGTCATCAGTACTTGCTCTGGCTCTAAATTAGCATAGCAAGCGTAACGATTGATCACTTGCTGAGGCTGCGGATCTGGGTAGCGGTTTAAATCAGCTAAATTGATATTTGGCGTACGTGAATACGGGCTTTCGTTGGCATTTAACCACGTTGTACCTGTTAGTTTTTCACTTTTCGCTGAACTATAGGCTGTAAGCGCTGCAATGTTATCTGGCAACAGCGTTGTTATTTTTGAATTATCGCTCATTGTTCATAGCCTCAAGACGAATTGAAACAGCATTAGCGTGAGCATCAAGCCCTTCTGCTGCGGCCAAAGGTAAAATTGCTTTAGATAATTCACGTAAACCATTTTTGCTGATGGTTTGCACTGTGTAAGTTCTAAAGAAGTCCAGTAAGTTTAAGCTCGAATAGGTCGCACTGTAACCATACGTTGGTAGTACGTGATTCGTGCCAGACGCATAGTCACCGGCAGACTCTGGGGTGTAATCGCCTACAAATACTGAGCCAGCATTTTTCACTAAGTTTAAATAAGGCTGCGCATCAGCAAGTTGTAAAATAAGGTGCTCAGGACCATATTGGGCAGACACCGCAAAGGCTTGCTCAACCGAGTCGACTAATATCAAGCTTGAGTTTGCAAGCGCTTGCTCGGCAGTGTCTTTACGACTTAATTTTGCTAGCTGCTCAGTTAAAGCTTGCTGTGTTTTTTCAATAATACGTTCGCTGTTACACAGTAAAATAACCTGCGAATCGGCACCGTGCTCTGCTTGCGATAATAAATCTGCCGCAATAAACTCTGGGTTTGCACGCTCATCTGCAATCACTAACACTTCAGAAGGGCCCGCTGGCATATCAATCGCCATGCCCGGAATGGTTTGCGCAACAAGTTGTTTTGCCATGGTGACAAAGCTATTTCCCGGGCCAAAAATCTTGTTCACTTTAGGCACTGACTCTGTGCCGTATGCCATTGCTGCAATCGCTCCGGCGCCACCACTTTCTACAATGGTTTTAATACCACATAGTTTTGCAGCATATAAAATGGCAGGGTTGATGGTTTCATCGGCTTTTACAGGTGTAGTAAGCACAACAGTTTGTGCACCGCTTAATTGTGCAAGCACTCCTTGCATGATCACTGATGATGGCAATGGCGCACTGCCACCTGGCACGTAAATACCTACCGCTTCAATGGCTTGATATTTAAGTTCACATAACACACCAGGTTGCGTTGTTAACTTAATGTCTTTAGGTAATTGTGCTTGGTGAAAACGTTTTACATTGGCGTAGGCCGTTTCGATGGCGGCTTTTAACTCGTTTGATAATAACTGCTCAGCTTGATTAATTTCTTCAACTGGCACTAATAAACGTGGTGTCTCGCGCTTATCAAACTCTTTAGCCATCTTTAACAACGCAGCGTCACCTTCGGTTTTAACTGCATTTAAGATGTCGATGCAAATTGCTTCGACCTCTTTACTTGCAGTAACAGCAGGGCGGGTGAGTACCGCCTGCTGTGCTTGTTGATTTTCCTCATTCCAGCGAAACATGGATTATTACTCCATCATTTTTTCAATTGGCATAACAAGGATTGAGTTAGCACCCAGTGCTTTTAACTGTTCCATTGTTTCCCAAAATAGAGTTTCGCTGCTAACCATGTGCAGTGCTACGTAATCGTCGCTACCAGCAAGTGCTAACAATGTTGGCTGGCCAGTACCTGGTAGTAAATCGCACACTTCATCAAGCTTTGCTTTTGGTGCGTGTAACATAATGTATTTACTTTCTTTAGCTTGACGAACACCACGTAGACGCGGCATTAGCGTATTGATTAAATCAAGTTTACTTTGGTCTTTAAGGTCTTTGTTTTGAATTAAACATGCGTTTGATTCTAAGATGGTCTCGCCTTGCATTAGGCCGTTTGCTTCTAATGTTGCACCAGTAGATACTAAATCACAGATTGCATCAGCTAAACCTGCACGCGGGGCTACTTCAACAGAACCCGTTAACATTACCGTGCTTGCGTTAATGCCTTCGCGTTTTAGGTACTGGCTCAAGATTTCTGGGTAGGTAGTGGCAATGCGTTTACCTTCAAACCAGCTTTTATCTTGCGGACCAAGTTCTTGTGGCCATGCAAGTGCTAGGCGGCAGTAACCGAAATCAAGTTTAGAAAGTTTATTTACTTCGAATGCTGCGCCTTGGCGTTCGCGTTCGGCTTGTACTTCAACAAGTACGTTTTCGCCAACGATACCTAGGTCACACACACCGTCCATTACAAGGCCCGGAATATCGTCATCGCGTACACGAAGTACATCAATTGGCATGTTGGTAGAGTGTGCGATTAAACGTTGTTCACGAAGGTTTAATTTAACGCCTAATTGCTTAAGTAATTCTTGGCAGTCTTTTGATAAGCGGCCACCTTTTTGGATGGCGATTCGTAAACGATTGGTATTGCTCATTATTTATTTTCCTTTAATTCAAAAACTAAAAACCCCAAGGGAACCTCAGGGCGAAAATAAATAATTTGGTTGATTGCTCGCCAGAGGTTCCTTTTAGGAATAACCTCTCAGCGAAAAACCTGACAGGCTATTCCGGTGAATGATGGTGATGATGGATAGTTGTCAGATTGAAACGCATAATTTTTCCTGTATTGCACTCGTTTATGTAAACCAGTGCGTATATCTGTTTAAATAATTTACGTATATAGATAAACATGCTTTGCTAATCTTTGGCAAGCATTTTTTTTCTAAATTAAAGTATAAGCTATAACTGCCGATAATAAATGGAGTGATAGGAGGTACAAATGGATATCATGATCCCCTTTTTAGGTCGCATAACGCGCTTACAGTTGGAGAGTAAAGGCGCGTTTCACATTGCGGGCGTAAAAGACGCGAACGTGCAGCGAATTGAGCTCGAAAAACGGCAAAAACGTGAAATTGAACGACGTAAAAAAGCTGCTGAAAATGGCGATAAAAACAGTAAAAATGCTATTGAAGAAGATGAAGAGGGTAATAAGCACCTAGATACCTGGGCTTAAACGAAAGCCAAATTTTTCTGCAACAGTTGCGCAATTTCTGCTAACGTTTAAGTAAGTTCATTTATATTTTACAGGGCAGATTAATGGATAAACCTGCAGTGCCATTGAATGAGCAAGCTCGCCTTGACGAATTGCGTTCGCTTGAAATATTAGATACGCAAAGAGAACCTGTTTTCGACAGAATCACACGCCTTGCTCAGCAATTCTTTTCAGTGCCAATTTGCATCATAAGTTTAGTTGATGAGCAACGTCAGTGGTTTAAGTCTTGTGTTGGTTTAAATGTCACTGAAACTGCCCGAGATATCTCTTTTTGTGGCCATGCAATCCTACAAGACGAACCTTTTGTGATTAATGATGCGTTGAAAGACAAAAGGTTTGCAGATAATCCGCTAGTAGTTGGAGAGCCACATATTCGCTTTTATGCGGGATGCCCAATCATCCTTAAATCAGGTAATTGTATTGGAACACTGTGTATTATTGACTATAAACCACGCACATTGAGTAATAAAAATCTTCAAGCGCTGAAAGATTTTGCTGCAATTATTGAGCGTGAATTTGCAATATTGCAACTTGCTACAATGGACGAATTGACCTTGCTCCCTAATCGTCGAGGTTTTACAAGCACTGCTGAGCATTATTTAGATTTGTGTATTAGGCAGCAATTAAATGCCAAATTGGTATTTATAGATTTAGATAACTTCAAATACATTAATGATAACTTTGGGCATTCTGCTGGTGATAGAGTTCTGAAAGAATTTGCATCATTACTAAAAGAATACTGCCGAAAAGCAGACTTATATGCACGTTTGAGTGGGGATGAGTTCGTGATTCTTTTCACTGATTTAAATACCTCAGAATGCGAAACAATCATGCAACGTCTACTTCAGTCATTTTGTAATTTACCTTCGAGCTTTACAGGTCAAAGCATATTGAGTTTTTCTTATGGAATTGCTGATTTTTCGGGCCAGCAACCCTGTTCACTTGCAAAGCTATTAGCTGTTGCTGATAGCAGAATGTATAACGCAAAGGTACAAAAAAAGGCTCAATTATGAGCCTTTTTAATGACTAATGGCATACTCACTGTTGCGTTTTAGCAGATTGAATACTGCTTTGGATCAATGGTGAGATTGTTAAGCCTTGTACAATAATCGAAAAAATCACAACTACATAAGTCACTATTACTATTAGGTCATGCAAGTCAGACCCTGCAATCATCACTTGATCGCGTGGGATGGCAGCTGCCATTGCTAGTGCTAATCCACCACGCAGGCCGCCCCAAGTTAAGATTTTTACCGAGTGTTTATCGTATTGACGATACTTTTTAAAGAATACAAATGGCGCACCTACACTTATAAAACGCGCTAATAACACCACAGGTACCATGAGTAGACCTAAACCGATTTCTTCAAAGGTAATAGGCATAGTCACGATGAGCATACCGATGATCAAAAACAGCAAGGCGTTTAAAAAACTATCGGTGGCATGCCAAAAGTCTTTTACATAACGGGTATCTTCAGGCCCTGTGCGCTCTGTTGCCTTTGAGCGGGTAATATTGCCAAGCAAAATACCACTGGTAACCATGGCAAGTGCGCCCGATATTTCCCATATATTTGCCGCAGCAAAACCAGCGGTTGGGATGGTCAAAGTTAGAAGTAACCGAATATTCACATCGCGGCTATTGATGATCAAAAAGTGCCCAACCAATGCAATGACTAAACCAAACACAATACCGCCAATGGCATCCACTAAGAACAGCTCAGCAACATCAGCAAAAGTTGCTTCGGTGCCATAAAAGGCCACTGAAAATATGGTGGTGAATATGACTAAGCCAATACCATCATTAAACAAAGACTCACCTTCAACTTGCACAGAAATTCCTTCTGGGGCTCGCATTTGTTTAATAATGGCTAACACGGCAATCGGATCGGTTGGGCTTATTAATGCTCCAAATAGCAAGCAATAAATAAACGGCACTGGCCAGCCAACAAAGGCAAATAAGTAATAACTTAAATAACCGACTATGACCGTGGAGGTTATGGTTGAAAATAGCACTAATGCAGTTATCTCCCATCGTTGTTTACGAAGGGCTGCCAAGTTGATTTCCAATGCCCCTGCGAATAGCAAAAACCCAAGCATGCCTTTTAATAGCAACTGATTAAAGTTGATACTAGAAACAATCTGAGTTATTTCGAGGGCCGTTGTATCACCAAGCATTTTAACGGCAAGAATAAGTAGCAAAGAAATAACAACAGAGCCAGTTGTTATAGCAATCGTGGTTTGCATTTTGAGGATATATTGATTAGCAAAAGCAATAAAAATAGCTAATGCTGAAAGAAAACAAATGAGGTACCAAGCATTCATTGTTTGACCTTAAATATTTTTATAACAAGACGCAGAAAGCTGTCACTTTCTGGCCGCATATAGTACGCCTCTAATATAGGTATGTCACAGTGTTTATGCGATTTTTATGACTTTTTAGAGTAAAAATACTTGATGCTGATTGCATATGTATAATTGCTGTTAAAAATGTCTAAAAAGAGACATAAAAAGCCCTGCAAAACATGTAGCATTGATAAGTTTAGTTAGGTCAATTTGTTGAACTGGGCAGATTCTTGACTGGTATTTATAGCCCTGATTGGATAAGGAATCACAATGCCTTCTTCGGCGTAACGTTTATGGAGTGCTTTTATAAACGCTGATTTAACCCAAAATCGGTTGAAGTACTCTTTTGCTCTTAGCATCACCGTAAAGTTAATACTTGATTGATCAAAGGTGTGAAACACCACAAAAGTATCGTAGTCATCGACACCCCATTGATGACTTTTTAAAATCTGTCTGGCAACATCCAAAGTCACTTGCTCAACTTTTTCAAGATCTGAGCCATAATGAACACCCACCTCAACGGGGACGCTGAGTTCTTTTTCGGGATAAAAGTAATTAATGATGCGTGATTTAGACAGCTGACTATTTGGGATAACTATCATGTTATTCGGCAACATTTTTACCCATGTAGAGCGCCAACCAATTTTTTCAACAAAACCTTGGTCGCCACTTTCAAGTTCTATAAAATCGCCAACCCGAATAGGTTTATCAATCACCAACTGAACGCCTGAAAAGAAGTTTTCAAGTGTCGGTTGCAAAGCCAAAGCAACAGCAAGTGAGGTAATGCCCAAAGAGGCAATAATCGGAGTGATTGAAATCCCCAACGTGCCCAATAACACCAATAAGCCAATACAGACTATTGCGCAGCGGATCAAGCCTTTAATGATGCTATGACTATTCGAAACAACCACTGAGCGGGCACTGTAATAATCAACGGTGCCAAATAAGAAATGGTCTAAAAATAACACTAAGGCAAAAATACAAATGGCTTTAGCGGTGGCTGCAATGGGTAAGGGGTGTTCGGCCATAAAGCCGGTGATGTTTAATAACTGACCAAAAATGATCACAAGCACCATCATTGTGCACAAGGTCAATGGTGTAGAGAGTGAGTTAACCAGCAAGGTATCGAACACAAAATCAGTTCGTTGGGTCCATTTTTTTAGGCAATAGATAATTACAAACTTTAATAAAAACAGGGTTATGGCGGCTAGTACAGTGCCGCCAATGACGACCAGCCAAGGCTCATTTAGCCATTCATTTTGTATTAGTTCAGTAATCATACTTAGTCCTTAAACCCTAGATACTTGCGATAGCTGCAAGTTATGTACCTAGGCTTTTTGGTTAATAGCTGAATTTTTAGCGATGAATCACAAATGGTAAGGTGAGCAAAATAAATACAAATAAAAGGTACAAATGTTTATTAAATGTTATCTTTTTGTATCAATAAATTTACATTTAAGTTGTACCTGTTAACATTTAATAAACCTGAAAATGCTTATCTTGCTGTTAATTATAGTGTTTTAAATTAGAGCTAATACTTTACTTGTAAATTTTTTGTTTCATTTTCAATTTCGCTCCATTCAATCTAGGCTGGTCACTAATCGGGAACAGTGCAGTCCGGTTACTAAGAAAATATTAAATACATAACAATCTAACGGAGCGTAAACGTGAATTTATCTAAAATCACATTAGCAACTCTTGCTGCTTTTGCTTTGACTCAAGCAACAAGTGCAGTAGCTGCGAACAAGAAATACCTAAACGAACAAACAGGGATTAACCAAGCTTTGCAAACCAATGCGTCATCGGTATTGAGTGCAAATCCTAATCAGTTAGTTGGTTTAGGTGCAGGGAATGATTTAGTTGTATTAAAAGAAATCAAAACCAGTAACGGCAACACCACTCGCCGTTATCAACAGATGTATCAAGGTCTACCTGTCATTGGCGATACGGTTAGCCTTACATTTGATGGTAATGGCCAATTAAAACGTGCACATGGTGCTGCGGTATATGATATTGCCGCCGACATCGATTCTGTCTCTCCGGCTCTTAACAAGAAAAAAGCAATGGCGAAAGGTCTTGCTAACTCACCTGCTGCAATTAAATCAGTTGGGTTAAAAAAGCATAATGAACAATCACGTTTAGCTATTTGGCTAGATGAAGATAGTGTTGCACACCTAGTGTATGAAGTATCTTATGTGACTTATGGTGATAACCCATCTCGTCCGTATCAAATTATTGATGCCAACAGCGGTGAAGTCTTATTCAGCTTCGATAACTTACAACATGCTAGTGCAACAGGCCCAGGTGGTAACTTAAAAACCGGTAAATACATTTACGGTACTGACTTTGATAGCCTAGATGTAACCCAGTCTGGCAACACTTGTACGATGAATAACGCTAACGTAAAAACCATTAACTTAAATGGAAGTACGAGTGGTTCTACAGCATATTCGTTTACATGCCCTGAAAATACCTTTAAAGAAATTAACGGTGCGTACTCACCTTTAAATGATGCGCATTATTTCGGTAACGTTATTTTTAATATGTATAACGATTGGGTCGGCACTGCGCCATTAACTTTCCAATTGCAAATGCGCGTTCATTACGGCAGTAATTACGAAAATGCGTTTTGGGATGGCAGTGCCATGACCTTTGGTGATGGTCAAAATACCTTCTACCCACTGGTTAGTCTTGATGTCTCGGCGCATGAAGTAAGCCATGGTTTTACCGAACAAAACTCAGGCCTCGTTTATTCAGGTAAATCTGGTGGTTTGAACGAAGCGTTCTCTGATATGGCAGGTGAAGCGGCTGAGTTTTATATGAAAGGCTCAAACGATTGGTTAGTGGGTCAGGAAATCTTTAAAGGTAACGGTGCACTACGTTACATGAATAACCCAACCCAAGATGGCAGCTCGATTGACCATCAAAACAATTACTACTCTGGTATGGATGTGCACTACAGCTCAGGTGTATTCAACAAGGCATTTTATAACCTTGCAACCACACCAGGTTGGGATACGCAAAAGGCATTTGTTGTGATGGCGCGTGCTAACCAACTTTACTGGACAGCCAGCACAAACTGGGATTTAGCAGGTAATGGCGTGATGGATGCGGCGTGTGATTTAAGCTATGACCCAGCCGATGTTCAAGCGGCACTTGCGGCGGTGGGTGTGACTTCAAGCTTAAGTGCGGGTAGTAGCTGTGGCACGACTGAGCCACCTCCAAGCGGTGATGAAGAACTAACTAATGGCGTTGCGCGCACAGGGATCAGTGGTGCAGCGAAAGATCAAATGTTCTTTACTCTTGAAGTGCCAGCAGGTGCAACGAATTTACAATTCAATACAACTGGTGGAAGTGGTGATGCAGATCTTTACGTTATGTATGGCGCAAAACCAACACTGAGCAACTTTGATTGTAAAAGCACTTCATCTACTAGCACAGAAAGCTGCGCTATTAGTAATGTGCAAGCGGGTACTTACTATGTAATGGTAGAAGCGTGGAATCAAATTTCAGGTGTATCACTTACAGGTAGCTTTGATTCGGGCAGCGGTGGTGGTGTAACACCAATTAACCGCACTGAGTCTAACTTAAGTGTTGGTACAAATAGCTGGACTCGTTTCACGCAAGACCTCGATGCGGGTTACTCGTCACTGGATGTGACTATTTCTGGAGGCTCTGGTGATGCTGACTTGTATGTGAACTTTGGTTCGCAATCGACAACATCTAGCTATGACTGCCGTCCTTATAAAAACGGCAATAGCGAAACCTGTACATTTACAAACCCACAAGCGGGTACTTGGTATATCGACCTTCGCGGCTATCGCGCTGCAAGTGGTGTAACTCTCACCATTTCGGCTAACTAGCCACCCTTTTAGGGAGCTTCGGCTCCCTTTTTTATTTTATTAAAATACAGATCATAAAAGGATTGATTATGACAACCCGTCTAACGCAGTGCCTCGTGGGTTTTGCCACGCTATCACTGAGCCAAGTAAGTTATGCAGCGCAAGACGAAACAATTTGGGTCACCATTGATGCCCTTGCTGCACAACATTTTCAACAAGATACAGTGAGTAAACGTAAACAAAGCAGTAATTTTGCGATGCAAAAATCGGCTTTGAATCAAGTTAATTTTATGCGCGTTAACAAGCAGGATATTGCTGGTTTAAGTGAGTTTATGCACGATAACTATCATCGCTGCGGTGGTTTTGTCGCCCATGAATCATTAGCAGATGCCGAGCTTTATACTCAGCAATTAAATGCGGTTTCGCAAGGTACAATGAATGCGAGCCTTGTTAATTACAGTATTGATAATGCCGCGACAGTTAATGCGCTACTATCATCGATTGATAGTAGTGAACTGAGTGATACGGTTAATAGCATGATGAACTTTCATAACCGATATTATGCAGTGCAAAGTGGTGTTGATACAGCAGATTGGTTAAAGGGCCATTGGCAACAAATAGCCAGTAGCCGCAGTGATATAACTGTTGAGTATTTTAACCATAGCTTTTCTCAATCATCAGTTATTGTGACCATTCCTGGTGCAGAAAAAGCAGATGAAATCGTCATTATTGGTGGTCATTTAGACTCAATCAATCAGTCTAATCCAAGTAATGGTCGAGCTCCTGGTGCAGATGATAATGCCTCGGGTATTGCAGTGCTCACACAAACCCTAAAAGCAATAGTGGAAAATAACTACCAACCTCAGCGGACCATACAAATTATGGGTTTTGCCGCTGAAGAAGTAGGCCTTAGAGGCTCAAAAGATATTGCTCAAAGTTATAAAACACTGGGTAAGAATGTTGTAGGCATGGTGCAGTTTGATATGACTGGTAATAACGGCAGCAGCACAGATATTGTGATGATGACGGATTACACAAACTCATCGCAAAATCAGTATTTATCGCAGTTGCTTGATGCTTATCAGCCCACAGTGAGCTATGGCTTTGATCAATGTGGTTATGGCTGCTCAGATCATGCCTCTTGGTATCAACAAGGGTTTGCCGCCTCAATGCCATTTGAATCAACAATGAGTGACATTAACCCTTTGATCCACACATCAAATGATGCCCAATTTGATGCGGCTCACGCGAGTAAGTTTGCAAAACTAGCTGTGAGCTATGTTGCTGAAATGGCAAAGAACGCTGGTGATGTGGTAACTGAGCCGACTAATCAGCTTGAAAATGGCGTAGCTAAAACGGGTTTGGCGGGCGCAGCAAAAGAGCAGCTATTCTTTACGCTTGAAGTACCTGCAATGAGCAGTAACCTTGAGTTTGTAACTGAGGGGGGCTCTGGTGATGCCGATTTATACGTTAAATTTGGCAGTAAGCCGACCTTACAGGACTTTGATTGTAAAAGCACAACCTCTACAAGTAATGAAAGCTGTGTGATGTCGTCAGTTCAAACTGGCACGTATCATGTAATGGTTGAAGCGTGGAATGAGATTTCGAATGTGTCACTCACGGGAAGTTATAGCACCTCAGGTGGCGGCGACAACGTTGATCGAACTGAGACAAACGTGAGTGTCGCTACCGGTAGTTGGCAGCGCTTTACTCAACAAATACCGGCAGGCCTTAGTAATTTAACGGTGACGATTACTGGCGGTAGTGGCGATTCAGATTTGTATGTTAACTATGGCTCAGCGTCAACAAGTTCAAATTATCTATGTCGGCCTTACAAAAATGGTAACGAAGAAAGTTGTCAATTTGATAACCCACAAAGTGGAACTTGGTACATAGATTTACAGGGTTACCGAGCTGCATCAGGCGTGACATTAACGATTCAAGGACAATGATTTAAATGCAATCATACTTTTAACCATGAGGAAGCCTTGCTTCCTCATTTAGTCTTGCCCTTGGCAAGTCAGTTACGTAAAATCTGCCCATCACTTTTAATCTATTGGCGAAGTTTATCAAACAACTTTTCAGTGCCACTGGCCCCCTTGCACTTTCTCTTGATGGATATACTCCTCGGCAGCCACAAATTGATATGGCTGTTGCAGTTGACGATGCCTTAAAAAAACGTCACCAATTAGTGGTTGAGGCGGGCACAGGCACGGGTAAAACCTATGCTTACTTAGCGCCTGCGTTAAAATCAAAAGGCAAAACCATCATCTCTACGGGTTCAAAAGCACTACAAGAGCAGTTGTTTCACCGTGATTTACCCAATTTAGTCAAAGCACTGAGCGCCACTAAAAAAGTCGCCCTTTTAAAAGGCCGCGCAAATTATTTGTGTACGTATCGTTTAAGTCAGCATGTTGCGCATGTGCCAACTGATGATCCTGATGTAATGCATCAACTCGCGATGGTAGCAAAGTTTGCAAGTGAAACCCGTTCCGGCGATTTGGCAGATTGTATTGGCATAGAAGAAGATGCCAAGGTACTGCCTTATGTTAGCTCAACCGCTGATAACTGTTTGGGTAAAGAGTGCCCCGATTTTCAAGATTGCTATATTCGTAAAGCCCGCTTAAATGCCATGGAAGCCGATGTGGTGGTGATCAACCATCATTTATTCTTTGCCGATATGGCTGTAAAAGACACGGGTTTTGCTGAATTAATGCCTACGGCAGATGCCTATATTTTTGATGAGGCGCATCAGCTTAGTGAAATTGCCAGTGACTATTTTGGTGAAAGTGTTAGCACTAAAAAGCTGGTGGATTTAATTAATGACTTACGAGCAATATACCGTGCAGATATCCCAGATATGCTGCAATTAGGTAAAACCCTCAACAAGTTAGAAACCAGCGTGGCAGATTTACGCTTACAGTTCGGGGTTGATGGTAGCCGTGGTGACTGGCGTGAAAAACTGGCCGATAAAGAGATTTGTGCTGCACTGCACCGGGTCATTAGCGACCTCGACTTTTTATACCAAGTTTTAAAGTTATGCTTAGACCGTAGCGAAAAAATAGAGCATCCGTTTGAGCGTACACTGGCCTTTAAAGGTCAGTTAGAGCGGGTATTTGATACCGCACAAACGGGCTATAGTTATTGGTACGAAACCACTCGCCGATACCTAACGGTAAACATTACACCACTTAATGTATCGGCTAAATTCGCACAAATGATGAAAGACACTGGGGCAGGTTTTGTGTTTACATCGGCGACTTTATCGGTCGATAACGACTTAGCGCACTTTAACGCTAGCCTTGGCTTAAAACCAACGCAAAGCATGATTGTTGAAAGTCCGTTTGATTATCAACAACAAGCACTACTTTGTTTGCCGCGCTACTTACCTGAGTCTCATGCGAATAATATGCCCCACGCAATTATCAAGCTGACCCTTGAGTTGATTAAATCAGCAAAAGGTCGCTGCTTTGTGCTGTTTACTAGCTATCGTATGATGCATTTAGTGGCGGAAGGGTTAACTACACAAATGGATTATCCGGTTTATATGCAAGGGCAAATGTCTAAACGCATTATCCTTGAGAAGTTTACCCGTCACGGTAATGCCGTTTTACTCGGCACAGCCTCATTTTGGGAAGGCGTAGATGTTAGAGGCAGCACATTAAGTTGTGTTATCATTGATAAATTGCCGTTTGCCGCACCTGATGACCCATTATTGCAAGCAAAAATGCAAGATTGCCAGTTACAAGGCAAAGACCCATTTGCGCATATTCAATTACCCCAAGCGGTGATTGCATTAAAGCAAGGGGTAGGGCGACTTATTCGCGATAGTAAAGATAAAGGTGTATTGGTTATTTGCGATAACCGCCTAGTAACACGCCATTACGGCCAAGTATTTTTAAAAAGTTTGCCACCCATGCGCCGCACGCGCGACTTAGCAATGGCAAACGCGTTTTTAGAACAGATCAATTAGAGTAACTTAGATGATTAAACACAATATTCTTGCCTTAGATGCATCAACTGAAGCTTTATCGCTGGTGCTACATTATCAAGGGCAAACATTTCATCATTTTGAAGAGTGCCCTCAGCAGCACAGCCAAAAGATTTTGCCTTTAATTGATGAGTTGCTCGCAAAGGCGCAATGTAAATTAACCGACTTAGATGTCATTGGTTTTGGTCAAGGGCCGGGTAGCTTCACGGGCGTGCGCATCAGTGTTGCAATTGCTCAAGGTTTAGCTTATGCCGCACGTTTACCTTTGGTTGGCGTATCAACATTGCAGATGATGGCGCAACAAGCATTTGAACAACACCAAGCAAGTGATGTGTTTTCTGCGATTGATGCGCGTATGGGTGAGATTTATTTCGCTCACTACAAAGCAGATGATAATGGCTTAATGCTACTTGTTGATGAAGAGCAAGTTATTAAACCTGAGTTGCTAACGCTACCCGAAACAGCAGCAACTGCGGTGGGTACTGGCTGGCAGACCTATCCTTCGCTTGTTTCAGAACTTGCAAATGTAAGTTTAAATGAAACTATTCTACTGCCTGATGCGAAGTATATGCTGGCCTCGGTTGCAACGGCTTTTGCTAACGGTGAAACAGTGACAGCAGCCAATGCACAGCCTAAATATGTTCGTGATACAGTGACTTGGAAAAAGCTACCAGGCCGAGAGTAACTGAGATATTAACTGAGAAAATAACGGGACTTGCGTGCTTGTCAGTTATGGCACATAATTTAGTCATGTTTGATGTGGAATTACGAGTTTGACTTTACCAATTGGCTCAGGCTTTTATACCGGTGACATTCCCGGTCAATATAGCCGTAAAAATACCGTTACTGATAAGCCTAAGGCGATATCAGTCCAAACGGCTGAGCAAAAATCGTCAACCGAATATGTTAAATCGAGCCCTCAAGCTGTTGCTATTGCCGATGAATTTAAAGCTGAGTCGCAAAACTATCAGCAAACAATTTATGACAAACCAAGCAACCCAAAAATCAGCCGGGCAATTTCAACCTACACGGAATTTGCTAACTTAGAGCGCCGCGCCGAAGTGCAAAGCCTCATTGGCGTTGATGTATATGCTTAGCTAATTGCTAAAACTGAATTCACAAAAAAAAGCCTAAACTAATTGTTTAGGCTTTTTTTATGTTTGGACAGTATTCAATATAAATTACTGTTTAATAAAATCAATCAGCTTGTCGGCAATCGCAGTATTGTTTTGCGAACCGTAGAAATCTTCAGCACGTTTACCATAGGCAAATACTTGCACATCGATAGCCGTGTGACCGCCAGTAGTCCAACCGGTGAAGCTGGCATGATTGATGATATCTTTTACTGCAAGTAGCAGTGCTTTCTCGCCCATTTTTTTAGCTTCGCTAAGCTTAATGCTGTTTGCATCAGTGAATTCGATATCAGAATACTTTTGCCATACTGCTTTTAAGTCATCGCTTTCAAGTAGATCTTTTGTGATAGTGCCAGCTGTTGCTTTAACACCTTTAATCACCTCAGTTTCCCACTTATATTGACCATGAGCACCAAGCGTTAAACCACCTGTTGAGTGATCGGCGGTGATAACCAGTAGAGTATCTGGGTTTTTATCTACATACGCTTTTGCTTGCTCAATTGACTTAGCAAAGTCGTCCATTTCACCCATCGCACAAGCAATATCGTTTGCATGACCACACCAATCAATTTGGCTACCTTCGATCATCACAAAGAAACCTTTGTCGTTTTGACCATCAAGTAAATCAAGTGCTTTAGTTGTCATTTGCGTAAGGCGCGTTGGATTTTCGTCAAGCGCAAACGGTAAACCTACTTCAGCGAATAAACCAAGTGCAGGAACTTGTTTTAAGTCACTCATTGCTGCGAAGTCATCGCTGTATTGATAACCTGCAGCTTTAAACTCCTCAACTAGATTACGGTCTTCACGAACATAATATTTAGTGCCGCCACCTAACATTAAATCAACCGGTAATTTACCTGCGATTTTGTTATCGATATAGTCGTTAGCAATCTCGTCGTAGTTGCGGCGTGATTCGTTGTGCGAAGCAAAGCTTGCTGGTGTGGCATGATTGATTTGCGAAGTAGCTACGAGTGCTGTTGTCATACCGCGTTCTTTTGCAACTTCAAGCATGGTTTTTACTGGTTTTTTATCAGTATCAACGGCAATTGCGCCATTATAACTTTTATGGCCACTGCTCAGTGCTGTTGCACCTGCTGCGCTGTCTGTTACATAGGTATGATCATCAGGGTAGGTATGTGCCATACCACGTAAAATAGTATCGAAAACAGTTGGGTCAACAACTTTAGTATTTGGATCATCTTTAAAGTAACGATATGCAGTTGTGTACGCCGGGCCCATACCATCACCAATCATATAAATGATATTTTTTGGTGCTGATTCAGCCATTACTGAGCCTGCTGAGCATAATAATGCTAAAAGACTTAATTTTAATTTCATTGATGTAACCTTATTATTGTGCCCTTATTTATACTGCGAGGATTATTGTATACTAGCCAGACGATAAATAAACGCCTTTAAGTTGAAACGCTTAATAAATAGGAGCAATTGTGCAACCTTTTTCTTTTCAAACTGGCAGTCAGGCAATGCATGGCCTAACCTTTGGTCATGGCGAAGAAGTTGTGATTGCCTTACATGGTTGGCTTGATAACGCACATAGTTACATACCTATGTTACAAAATGTGCAGCTTAATCAGCGTTGGTATTGTCTCGATTTTCCTGGCCATGGTTTATCTGATTGGCGAAGTAGTGATGCCCACTATTACTTTATTGACTATATTGATGACGTATATAAGTTTATTGAGTCACTTGATGTAACGAAAGTGCACTTAGTTGGCCACTCAATGGGGGCCATGGTTGCCGGGGTTTTTGCCAGCTGTTTTCCTGAAAAGGTAGCAACGGTAAATTTTATTGAAGGAATAGGCTGCGTTACAACAAACAGTAATGAAGTGAGCAGCCAACTTCGTAAAGCAATTTTAAATAGAGCGCGGGTAAACACTAAAGGGCCACGTGCATTTGACTCAATAGCGCACATTATTAGTGCAAGGCTTGCAAGTGGGGATCTTGAATACCCACAAGCTGAGCTATTAATGACACGCAATAGTTACGAAAAAGCAGGGAAGTGGTATTTAACAACCGATCCAAAGCTTAAAAATCACTCAGGATTTCGCTTTGATGAGGCACAATGTATTGCAACCATCAAACAAATAAACGCACCATGTCAGCTTATCTTAGGGGATAAGGGGTATCCTTTTGTGAAAGATAACCTAGAGGCATATGGTAAATATTACAAGGAGTTAAAAATTCATGAGATACCTGGAGGTCACCATTGCCATATGCAAAGTCCTGCATTAACCTTAGAGCACATTCATGCATTTATTGGGCAGTATAAAGCAAGTTAATTGTATAATTGCACCAAATGTGGGATTATCTGCACCATTAGAGTATTTACTCCATTGAGAAACGGCCTTAGTTAGATTAAGGTTATTAAAAAAATATAATTATAAACAGGAGCTAAGAGTGGAAAAAATCTGGCTTAAACGCTACCCAGAAGGTATGCCTGAAACAATCGACCCTGAGCATTATCACTCGCTACTCGACTTGTTTGAAAAAAGTTTTGCTGACTATAGTGACCTTCCAGCCTTTACCAACATGGGTAAAGTGTTGACCTATAGTGAGTTAGACAGTGCTACAAAACGTGTTGCGTCGTACATTCAAAATGATCTTGGTCTGAAAAAAGGCGATAAAGTAGCGGTTATGATGCCGAACCTACTGCAAACGCCTGTGACTATTCTAGGTGTTCTTCGTGCAGGTTGTGTAGTGGTAAACGTAAACCCACTTTACACGGTGCGTGAATTAGAGCATCAACTAAATGACTCTGAATCATCAGCAATTTTCATTCTTGCTAATTTTGCAGATACTCTAGAAAAGGCTTTACCAAAAACCAACGTTAAGCACATCGTGGTTACCCAAGTAGGTGACATGGTGGGTGGCCTTAAAAAGCACATCGTTAACTTTGTGGTTAAGCACATTAAAAAAATGGTGCCTAGCTACTCATTGCCAAATGCAATTAAATTTGCAGATGCACTTGCTGGTAACGAAGCAACCTACAAAAAGCCTGATGTTGATTTAAACGACCTAGCATTTTTACAATACACTGGTGGTACTACGGGTGTATCTAAAGGTGCAATGCTATCGCATGGCAACATGGTTGGTAACCTTGAGCAAGTATCGGGCTGTTTAGATAACGTGCTTGAGCGTGGCAAAGAAGTCGTTATCACGGCACTGCCGCTTTATCATATCTTTGCTTTAACAGCTAACTGCCTAACATTTATGAAATATGGTGGTTTAAATGTACTTATTACAAACCCACGCGATATGCCGGGTTTTGTAAAAGAGTTAGCACAACACAAATTTACTGCGGTAACGGGTGTAAATACCTTATTTAATGGTTTACTAAATACCCCGGGTTTTGCTGAACTTGATTTCTCAAGCTTAAAAATGTCACTTGGCGGTGGTATGGCGGTACAGCGTCCAGTTGCTGAAAAATGGCAAGCTGTAACTAAAACCAAATTAATGGAAGGTTATGGTTTAACTGAGTGCGCACCACTTGTAACTGTAAGCCCATACGACCTTGATGGTTATAACGGCTCAATTGGTTTACCAGCTCCAAGTACTGACATTAAACTAATGCTTGAAAACGGCGAAGAAGCAGCGAAAGGTGAGCCAGGCGAGCTTTGGGTTAAAGGCCCACAAGTTATGCAAGGTTACTATAACCGTCCAGATGCAACAGCTGAATGCTTAAAAGACGGTTGGTTTGCAACCGGTGATATTGCAACTTACGATGATGAAGGCTTCTTCTACATTGTTGATCGTAAGAAAGACATGATTATCGTATCTGGCTTTAATGTATTCCCTAATGAGATTGAAGAAGTTGTCGCAATGCACGATGGTGTGCTTGAAGTAGCTGCTATTGGTGTCCCGCATGAAGTAAGTGGCGAGCAAGTTAAAGTTTTTGTCGTGAAAAAAGATCAATCTTTAACTGAAAAAGATATAATAAAGCATTGTCGTGATAATTTAACGAACTATAAGGTGCCTAAACTCGTTGAGTTTAGAGATGAATTACCAAAAACCAACGTTGGTAAGATTCTTAGAAGAGCCTTAAAGGACGAAGAGAAATAATAAAAGCCGGCATTAGCCGGCTTTTTTATGTGAAACAAAGGGGTGTAAGTGCAATACCAACTGATCGAAACGCAAAATCAGTTAAATGATTTTGTAGAAAAAATAATAGGAAAACCAGTATTAGCAATTGATACTGAGTTTATGCGCCGCCGCACCCTGTACCCTGAAGTTGCACTTATTCAAGTATATGATGGTGAGCATTTAGCGTTAATCGACCCACTGGCAGAGTTATCGCTCTATGATTTTTGGCAAGTACTTAAAAACCCAGAGGTGTTAAAAGTACTGCATTCACCGTCAGAAGATATTGAAGTGTTTCAAAAGTACGCTGGCTTTGTACCAACACCGCTATTTGATACCCAATTTGCATTGCAAATTTTAGGTCATGGTAACTGCATGGGCTTTGCGCATATGGTCAAAGAGTTACTAGATATCGAAATTGATAAAAGTGAATCGCGCACTAATTGGTTGCAGCGCCCGCTTACAGAAAAACAGCTAGATTATGCCGCTGCCGATACCTTTCATTTACTCCCATGCTTTGAAATTATTAAAAAACAAATTGATGAAGCAGGCTTTTTTGACATTGTGATCAGTGAAAGTGAGTTAGTCGCGCAAAAACGTGCTTATCAAACACCTGCAGAGCAGCTTTACAAAGACATTAAAAATGCTTGGCAGTTACGACCGCATGATTTAGCGGTATTACGTGAACTTGCTAAGTGGCGCCGTGAAAAGGCAGAGCGCAAAAATCTCGCTCTTAACTTTGTGTTAAAAGAACATAACTTGGTTGAAATAGCTAAACGTAAACCAGTAAGTCTTAATGCACTTCGCCGCGTTCCGGGTGTTGAGCCAATGGAAGTAAACCGTTCAGGTGTTGAAATTTTAAAATGCATCGAACTGGGTAAAGCGGTTGCGCCAGAAGAGCAACCAGCACAACTAAAACGACTTATTGATTTTCCGGCATACAAAAAAGCCGCTAAAGATATAAAACAAAAAATTACCAAAGCTGCTAAAGCAAATGGAATCCCAGAAGATGTGCTTGCATCTAAAAAGCAAATCAATCAATTGATTAGTTGGAATTGGAAGCTAGATGCACAAGAGCGTAAAGACAGTTCAAAACCCGACTTATTAAACTCGTGGCGTTATGAGCTTGTAAAAGACACCCTTAAAGAGTGGGATAACTAAAAATTTGGCTCTAAGCAATTGCTCAGAGCTTAGAGCCATAAAATTTGTCGCGTTTATTACTTACTTGCAGCCATTGTAATAGGTTGTAATCGTACCGTTTTAATCTGTGCATTTGTTTTGATGTTAAACAATAAAAGGGAGCGAATATAATAAACCTAGGACCTATTATAAATATGCAGCTTAAACCAAACTTTGAGTAATGCTGAATCAATTTTATTTCTTGCGCTGCAATGTAGTGGTGCCCCCAAATTGAATGATAATAAATACCGTGTCGGCAAACAGTAAGAGCATGTTTGCAGTTAATTGCTAGAAAGAACAAAACCAGCGCGATAAAAAAGCACAGCGCAGCGATTAGCTCATAAATAATATGCTGTGGAGAAAAAAGCTTTAACAACATCAATGTGAAAAACAATAATAAGGCTAAAAAAGAATAAACCTTTTTTTCTGACCTTTTCTTAAGATTTAGAACTTTCATACTCATCCTTTGAGATTTTTATAGCTTAATGCTACCTCTCCAAGAATTTAAAGCAATCTGCCAAAAAAATGAAAATAGGGACAAGTGTTCAGCTTTTATTATTATTTTTTTATCTATGTTTTTTACTAGGAATGATGAATAATATATTTTTAATCAATATATTATGTGGTTGTGAGGGCTGTTTTATAGCCGCTTTGAAACAACTTGAAATTGACCAAAGGTCAGAGCAGGTTAATGCAAAAAAAGTGAATAATGTTATTTATAGATAACTTAATATCAGCTTATTATTAGTACCAATTAAACTTACTATACTGAAAAATAAAGGAAGCTTCGTTATTGCTTACAATAAAGTGAATAGTAAGTAATATGGCATGCAACTAATAGCTGCATGCCTATTTAACCGACACAGACGAATAAAAAACGGATTTTATAAGTATAAAAAATAAATAGTGTCAGTATTGATTTCTTAGGTTTTTAGTATGAAATTCACTTACTTTTAAACAAACAATTAATTCAGACTAGAGATCAAAATCAATTACTTATTTAATAAAATCTTATCCAGATTTTGTTTTGATTTCGCAACGCTTTGTAGCGGTGTTAGTCCGCTCGGGTATTCTTCTTGCTCCAGCACTAACCACTTGGTGTTGCCGTGCGACTCTAAAGTATCGATGATGGCAGGCCAATCAATGTTGTTTTCGCCGATAATCGGGCTCATGTTGCTTCCCTCAATCGTACGTACTTTAATGTGCGTAGCAAGTGTGCGGTTAGGGTACTGTTTAATGAAGTAAATTGGATCTTTAGCTGCGTAATTGACCCAGCCAATATCTAACTGCAATGGCATGGTCTTGGGTGTGTTACTGGCAATATAATCCCAAAATGTAGCGTTATTAAATGCATTAAACTCTTTATTATGATTGTGAAAACCGATCTTCATATTAAAGCGAGTTGCATAATCACTAACTTTAGTGAGCTCTTTAACCAGTGACTTAACCCCTTCAGGATGCCATGCTCGCTCATCCCAAGGTACATAGAGTGTGGTAACACCAAGGGTTTTGTAAAACAGTAGGGTGCTATCAATAGTGCTTTCGGTGAGAGCATCAAAGCCGATGTGGGCACTACTGGCAACTAAACCTAACTCAGAGAGCTTTGCTTTTAAGGCCGCTGGGTTATCAGAATAAGGGCCAAAATCTCCGGCAAACTCAACGCCGTCAAATCCCATTTCGGCAAGTGATTTAAGCGTACCATGAAAGTCACTTTTTAAGGTGTCTTTGACTGACCACAATTGCACACTAACTGGCAGTTTTGCGAATAATTGACCACTAAATACAAGGCTAATAATAAGCAATAAAATGCGGGTTTTAAACATACTCAAATCCTAAAAAAGCAGGGGAGTGACCCCCTGCATTAAATTGTGTTATTAAACAACACAAGGGGGAAAGTTAATCGGTATAGGCGTACTCGCTTAAACCAAGCTCAGCTAAAACCTGATCTAAATGGGCTTTTGCTTCATCTGAAGGCCCTGGGTAATCACCAGCAATAGGAACATTGCCTAGGTAGCCTATGTCTTTACAGCCTTCAGTCGTACAGAAAAATGCTGCCAGCACTAATTCTTTAAAGCGTAAAAAGGCTTTACCAATACGCTGAAATTGCGCAGGTGTTTGCTCGTTTAAAAATGCAATATCGTCTAAAATCGCACGATGTTGCTTTTCATTAAGTGCAACAAATTGCTTTTTAAAGCGAAGCTGCGCTTCATCGTTAAGCCACGCTAGAGAGTTTAAAATTTTAATTCTATCACGTTGTTGGCCTTCATAAGGCGCGCTCACCCACTCATTAATAACTGCCGGTACTTCTAGCTCACTGGCTGAAGGAATAGCGCCTTCGCGTGGCACAATGTAATCAGCTAATAATGCTACTAACGTAAGCTCGTCTGCGGTTAAGGTTAGTGGCCAAGGTGATTCTGGTGGCATCACCAAATTAGGGTCTTGACCATAGCCTTTAGCGGTCACAGGCTTAATATCTAAATCAGGCCAATGCTCTTTTGCAGAGACTGCACCATCATCTTCAAGTGCTTTTGTGCAACCTGCAGTTAAACCAACCGCCGAGCCTGCAGCTAATAAGCCAAGCCATTTTAAAGACTCACGGCGGCTCATGTTAGAAACATAGTTATATGAGTCGTGTTCGTTACGATGATGCATAATTAAAGTACCCCGTTATCAATTTGTTGAGCAAGCCAAGTTGAATTACGCATTGCCAGTGTCATGATGGTGAGCGTACAGTTTTTATGAGGGTTAGAAGCAAATACGCCCGCATCCATTACAAATAGGTTATTACAATCCCATGTTTGACCCCATTGATTGGTGACCGAGTCTTTCTTCGAGCTACCCATTCGTGTGGTGCCCACTTCGTGGATGATTTCGCCACCTTTTGAAATTGCCTTTTCAGCAGGCGGGAGTTCGCCAACGGTCGCACCCATGTTTTCTAGGATTTGTTTCGCGGTTTTTAAACCATGTTCGATTTGCTTTAACTCTCTGTCAGACCACTTAAAGTGGAACTTTGATACCGGAATACCCCATTTGTCTTTAACGTTTTCGTCAATTTCCATGTAGGTATCTTTGTTCGGTAGCATCTCGCCACGTAGGGCAAAGCCAACGTAAGAGCCATATGCATCACGAATTTGTTGTTTAAGGGCAGGGCCATAACCTTGTTTATCACCCGACACCCCCGAGCCCGGCTGACCAAAGCCACTGCCAATTTCAAAGTGATAACCACGTGGGAAATCTAATTCATTGTTAGCTTGTGCTTGATGACCCCACCAAGGAATAAATAAGTGGTTTGCGGTATGTCCATCTTCGTTATAACGTGGGCGACCTTTAAGTGCCGGAATTTGCGCACCTAACCACGCACCCGTCGAATCCATTAAGTTTCGACCTACTTGGCCACTTGAGTTAGCAAGGCCTTTCGGGTGCTTTTTATTCTTTGAGTTTAATAAAATACGTGCTGATTCACAGGCGCTGGCGGCTAAGATAACCACATCGGCATCAATAGCGTGTTCGGTTACTGTGTGTTTATCAACATAAGTGACGCCAGTGACTTTACCTTGCTCATCAACCTTAACTGATTTAACCATAGCATCGGTAATGACTTTTAAGTTTCCGGTGGCTTTTGCCATTGGCAGTAATGATGTCGTAGTTTGGAAAGCAGCACCAATTGAGCAACCAGAGCCACAAGGTGTTGCATAAAAACACGCCATGCGATCATCTTTCGGGCGAGTTAATACAGCGCGATGCATCGGCACTGCTTGAATGCCCATTTTCTTTGCAGAAGCGGCAATTAGAAGTTCAGGCACACGCGGTTTTGGTGGCGGCTGTAAAATACCTGGTGACGAATCTGGCATATCTTCATGGCCTCTATTAGTGCCACATACGCCAACAAGCTCTTCTGTTTTATCGTACCAAGGTGCTAAATCAGCGTATTCAAATGGCCAGTCGGCACCGTGACCATCACGGCTTTTACCTTTAAAATCGTGCTCACTAAAGCGTAATGAATAGCGGCCCCAGTGGTTTGTTCGACCACCTAACATACGTGCGCGCCACCAATAAAAGTCGCTACCTTTGGCGCTGGTGTATGGCTCATCAGGTACTTGCCAGCCGCCATCAACGGTTGCATCGTAAAAGCCAAAGTTTTTGTCTTTGTTACCTGCACCCATAAGCGGGGCTTCGCTGTTACGACGAAACATTGGGCTTTCTGTTTTCGGGTCATAATTACGGCCCGCTTCAAGTAATAACACTTTGTGACCAAGTTTAGTTAGCGTATAAGCGGCCATTGCACCACCAGCACCAGAGCCAACAACCAATACCTTGTGTTTAAATTCAGACATCTTATAGCTCCTTGATTTTTATATTTTTAAACCACACTTTGTCACCGTGGTCTTGAAGCCCAATATGACCTTGCTCAGCCGTTGCAAAGTTTTTCCAAGTTGCAAACTTACTGCCTTTAACAAGGGTATTCCATGTTGTACTACCAATCACAATGCTGGTGGTGCTAATACCGTTTTGCCAAACTTGCAAGTGGTTGTCTTGCATTTTTATACGCACGTGGTTCCAGCTATTTGCTGGCTTGTGCGCCGCAACTGGCGCAGCAAATAAATCGTAAATCGAACCAGCTAAGTGCGAGTCAATTTCGGTATCTGGATGCTCTTCGTTATCAATAATTTGAATTTCAGGCGCATGAGAGTAAATCATCTGTCCGGTTTCATCAGCCAATACGAAAATACCGCTATTGCCTTTGGTAGAGATTTTCCAATCAATCTGTAATTCAAAGTTTTGGTACTGCTTTTTAGTAAGCAGGTCGCCACCACCTTTGGTTAATGTCATAGCGCCGTCTTCAACGACCCATGCAGGATTTAAAGATTCGCTTTTAAAGTTACGCCACTGCGACATATCTTTGCCGTCAAACAATAACTGCCAGCCAGCTTGCTTTTCTTGTTGTGTAAGCTGATTATCAGCCGCATTAGCGAGTGCACAGCTACTAACGGTGAGCATTAAAGTCAGTGCTTTAAGAGATTTAAACATAGTGTTCCTCGACGATTTACTTGCTTAAGACGCACATTTTTCGGTGCGTTTGTTGTTATTAATTACTAGATGCAACCCAATGAATGCGACGATTAAAATAATTGGGAAGATCAGTAGGTTTTGTAATACAGCCTGTCCGGCTAAAATTTCAATTTGTTCAGCGCTTGCGCCACTTGCCTGTGCCGATGAGCGTGCGGTATCTATCCAGCTACCAATTACAGGGTTCCAAATGCTCATAGCAAACATGCCTGCACCGCCCATTAACGACATACCCAGCGCCCCTGACTTTGGAATATATTCAGCAACGCAGCCAAGCATGGTCGGCCAAAAATAGGTAACGCCAAGTGCAAACAGCATCGCTGCCAGATAAATCATGCTGCCCTCGGCCTGACTCATCATAAAAATCCCCAAGCTTGCACAAATGGCAGAGCCAAGTAACACACCGGTAGGATTAAGCCTATGTACAATTGGGCCAGCAAAGAAGCGACCAACAGCCATTAAGCCGGTGATCAAGGCTAACACCACCATAGGAGAGGCGCCTGAAGACCCTAAAATACGCTCAATCCATTGCTGTGTGCCAAACTCAGTGGTTGCGGTGAATGTCATGCAGGCAATTAAAAAGATGTATAACGGCGTGAATAAGTGGCGAATATTGCTGCTAGTTGAGTGAGTACGTGTATCAAAGCGTGGAAACTGCGCTTTGATCAGCATAGCGCCATAAATAACCGTAGGAACTAAAATTAAAGCCACTTGCCATTGCCAGTTTAAACCCGCTCCCGACATAAAATTCGACGCAAGTGCGCCTATCACAATGCCTCCAGGAAACCAAACATGAAAACGGTTTAGCATAGTGGTGGTATTTTTAGGGTACATTTCTGCAATCAGTGGATTGCAGCCCGCTTCAACCGCCCCGTTGGCAAAACCAATCAAAAAGGTAGAAACCAGTAGGCCCCAAAAACCATCAGCAGTGATAGTTAAAACAAGACCAAGTAAATGACAAATAAACGCTAAAGCCACTAATTTCTTAGCGCCAATGGCATTATAAATAATACCGCCGACCATAGTCGCAACGGGAAAACCTAAAAATGCCATGGCATTAACCCAACCTAGTTCGGTATCGGTTAAGCCAAACTCACTACCAAGTTGACCCAAAATACCAGCACGAATGGCAAAGGTCATAGAGGTCACAATCAGTGCTATACAGCAAAGCCGAAAGACTATGCGGTTATAATTATTGTTGTCCATATTGTGTGTCCTGTGTGTCCTGTGTGTTCAATTGTTGTCGGTTTTATAAACCTAAAATTCGATTATTACGCTCAGTGTTTGTTGCGCCACTGGCAAAATCGTCAAAGGCTTTGTCTGTTGGGTTTATCAAGTGTGCTTTAATAAACTCAGCGCCTTCTCTTGCCCCATCTTCTGGGTGCTTTAAGCAACACTCCCATTCAAGTACAGCCCAACCATCAAAACCATATTGAGTTAACTTGCTAAAGATTTGCTTAAAATCTACTTGGCCATCACCTAAAGAACGAAAACGCCCCGGTCGGTTTTGCCAGTTCTGAAATCCGCCATAAACACCTGAGCGGCCATTTGCGATAAATTCGGCATCTTTGACATGAAATGCCTTAATGCGCGAATGATAGATATCGATAAACGCTAAATAGTCGAGCTGTTGCAATACAAAATGGCTCGGATCATAAAGAATATTAACGCGTGGGTGATTATTGGTTGCTGCTAAAAAGCGCTCAAATGTCACACCATCATGTAGGTCTTCACCCGGATGCAATTCATAACACACGTCCACGCCATACTCGTCAAAGCAATCTAAAATGGGTAACCAGCGCTTAGCAAGTTCACTAAAGCCTTGTTCAACAAGTCCTTGTGGACGCTGTGGCCACGGGTAAAAGGTATGCCATAAAAAAGAACCCGAGAAAGTCGCATGGGTGGTTAAGCCAAGGTTGTTACTCGCTTTCGCAGCTAGCATTAGTTGTTCTGTTGCCCATTTGGTACGCGCAGCAGGGTTACCTTTTACATGTTCTGCGGCAAAGTTATCGAACATTTCATCGTAGGCAGGGTGTACAGCAATTAGCTGACCTTGCAAATGCGTTGATAACTCTGAAATTGTAAGTCCATACTCTGTGACAATACCAGTGACTTCATCGCAGTATTGCTGGCTTTGAGCTGCTTTTTCTAAATCGAAAATGTCTGGGTTTGAGGTTGGCACTTGAATCGCTTTGTAACCTAAACCACTTGCCCACTCACATAAACCTTTAAAGTTATTGAAGGGCGCTTGCTCTGAAATAAACTGCGCCAAAAATATTGCTGGCCCTTTGATTTTATTCATTCTTTATTATCCAATCTGTAATTTGTGCCATTTAGTGTCTTGTTTTGAAGAAGCTACAACGTGCTCAATAAACGCCATACCGCGCACGGCATCTTTAATGCCTGGTACATCAAATGCTGAATTTGTTGCGTTTTCGCCTTGCTGAAATGCATGAATTTGCGCTGCAAAATTGCGGTAAATATTGGCGAATGCTTCAAGGTAGCCCTCTGGGTGACCGGCAGGGGTGCGCAGGGCATTGTGTGTGTCAGAGTGTAATTCTCCCACGCCAGCTCTTAGTAACGTAGCGGCTTGATTGTGGCCTCTTAGCCATAAGCTATTAGGCTCAAGTTGTGACCATTCAAGGCTGGCTTTATCGCCATAAATACGCAGGCGTAAGTTGTTTTCATCGCCAATAGCAACTTGGCTTGCCAGTAAAACGCCCTTACAACCATTATTGAATCTAAGTAGCACGGTGCCATCATCATCAAGGCCTCGGCCTTCAACCACATGATTTAAATCGGCGCAAAGCTCGGTGATTTCGAGATCAGAAACATACTCGGCTAAGTTAGCAGCATGCACGCCAATATCGCCCATACAACAACTAATGCCAGACTTACTGCTGTCTAAACGCCAGCTCGCTTGTTTTGAACCTTCGTCTTCGCTGTGTGCTAACCAACCTTGGGTGTACTCAACAATCACTTTTCGTATGGTGCCAAGCTCACCAGCTTTAACGCGATGCTTGGCTTCTTTTACCATTGGGTAACCGGTATAAGTGTGGGTCAGTCCATATAAAACTTGCTGTTTTGCAATAATGCTTTGTAATTGCTCTGCTTCTGCAAGAGTAAGCGTTGCAGGTTTATCTGATAACACATGAAAGCCGTGCTCAAGCGCCATTTTCGCGACCGGAAAATGCAAATGGTTTGGCGTGACAATAGCTACAAAATCGATACGCTCATCAGCGGGTAATTTTGCTTCTTCGGTAAATAGTGTCTGGTAACTGTCGTAGCAGCGGCTGCTATCAAGCCCGAGTAGTTCGCCGGTTGCTTTACATTTGTTTGCGTCTGAACTGAATGCGCCTGCAACAAGCTCTATCATTCCGTCTAATCGCGCTGCAATTCGATGAATAGCGCCAATAAAGGCTCCATCGCCACCGCCTACCATTGCCATGCGGATCTTAGCTTTGCTCATCTTAAGCGCTCCTAATTTAAATAGCGTCGGCTACTGTTAATATCATGTTATTGATAATAGGAAAGCTTAAGCGATAAGCGCTAATAAAAATTCGGTTGACAATGCAACAAAATCGGCGTTTAAAATATATAGGATTGTTCTTTATAGAGACAAATTAAAGCGATGGATATTCAAGAAATAATTAAAAAAGCTGGCGTAAATCAGCTGATTGCTGCATTTGATTTACTGCCAGATATCCTCTTTTGGGTAAAAGATACAGATAGTAGAATCGTGCATTGTAATCAACATTTTATTGAGCATCAGGGTTATAAAACTCTGGAGCAAATATTGCTAAAAACTGACTTTGATTTTTCGCCAAAGCACCTTGCGTTTCAGTACGTCAATGATGATAAACGGGTGATGGAAGGCTACATAGTAACTGACCGTTTAGAGCTTAACCAAACCCAACAAGGTGAGCTTGGTTGGTTTTCTACATCAAAGCATGCTTTAAAAGATCACGATGGCAATGTGATTGGCACCTATGGGGTGACCCGACATTTACAAAAAACCTCAAAAGCGCTTTCTCATGTCAGGGCAATTGAAGAGCCGGTAAAATTTATTCGTGAGCATTTTCATCGTCAGATCAGTATTGATGAATTGGCAGAGCTTGCACACTTGTCGGTTAGCGCTTTAGAGCGTCGTTTTAAAAAGCACTTAGCAAAAACACCCAATCAATTTATTAACGAAGTGCGTCTCGAAAATGCCCGTAAGCTGCTTATCGAAACGCGACTGCCCATTTCACAAGTCGCTTATCAGTGCGGGTTTTCTGAACCGAGTTACTTCAGCAAACAATTTCGGCGTTTGTTTGGTGAAATACCTTCGCAAATGCGTGAACAATTAGACGATTAAATTGCCTCTCTCGCCATTAAAATAGCCCCTTGCTCAGCACTGGCAAGGGCAGGGGTTAAACGCGCTTTACTGGCATTAGGTAAGTAAGGGGTGATGGCACTGGCAATGCCGCCCATCAAGCTGACTTTTTTAATACCTTGTTTTTCAAAGTAAGTGATATAGCGCGCAATGAATGCACAAGCTTCACTGATTAATTGCTGACAAAAAGCGTCGTCTGAATGACTAAAAACAAGCGGCGCAAATTTGGCAAGTTCAGCAGGGCGAGCCGATATTAAACGTTGACTTAACGCTTGGCTCGAGTAGCAGTTAAGCTGGGTGAGCAGGGCATCTACAGCCGCTGAACATTTTTCAACACCATCAAGAACTTCAAATGCTTTTCGACAAAGCTGTAAACCTAACCAACCACCACTGGCACTATCGCTCAGTAATAACCCATAACCCCCTAATTCGCTAAATTGGTTTTGCAGCTGGTAACCCGCACAAAAGCCCGTACCAAGAATAATCACCGCACCATCATGGTGTTGATGAGCGCCTTTACAGGCAATTAGCATGTCTGTTGAGAGGGTAAACTTGGCAAAAGGGTGCTGCCACTTGGTCATAGCTTGGTAAGCTGAGTCGATATTAGCTCCGGCAAGTCCTGCATGCACATAAGTGTTTTTTAGCTCGCTTAGGGCAAGCCCAGCCACATGAAAAGCATGTTCAGTGGCGTGGAGTATTGATTCTTGGCTTTGTTGGCAGTTGGTGGCCACGTTTGCAGAGCCACTTATAGCTTCGCTGAGTAGAGTGCCGTTTTCGTTTTCTAAACGGACTTTACACTTACTGCCACCGCCATCAATTCCTAAAAAATACGTTGCTTTGCTTGCCATGCTTAATCCTTTGAAAGAAGCTTTTTGATAGCCTCAGCGTTAATTGCACCATTTTCGTTATGCACGCATGAGTGTACATGCACAGATGCATGTGCTGAATGATTTTCTATTAATTGCCAAAGAGCTTCCGCGTTTTCTAAAGTAACGCCACCACCCATAACAATTTCAATTTGATTAGCGCAGTGCGCTAAGTATGTGTTGAGCAGCTTGTAGCCATCTACGGCACTTTGGCCGCTTTGCCACGGCGTGCCTGCTGTTAAAACGCGATCAACGCCTAAGCTAATGAGTTTATCAAGTGCGCTTAACGAGTTTGTTAGGCTATCGAATGCACGGTGAAAGGTCACCATCAGGCCATGCTGTTTGGCTGTGGCAACTAAAGAGCGGGTCACCTCTAAATCAAGTTTGCCATGCTTTACTGCACCGAATACCACGCCATGCACCCCCGCATTAGCTGTCATTATTATTTGTTTTTCCATTAATTTGTGACTCTCGGCACTAACAATAAAATCACCAGCTTCAGGGCGGATCATCACCAATAACTCTGCGCCATTAGTTAGGCTTTTTACAGCACTGTCAATTGCAGGTTTACTCGGTGTTAGGCCACCTAAATGTAAATTACTGCATAGCTCAAAACGGCTTACACCTAAGTTGCCAGCCATTAAAACATTGTTTGTCAGCTGCTTTGTGTCTGTTTCATTTAAGCAGACTTCAAGAATTTTACCATTGCTCATTGTTATTTGTTTGCCATGTTTATTACACCAGCTTTAAAGTATCTATTTAAGAACCATAATGATAGTATTGTTTATGTTAGTATTTTAATTATAAATCAGTGACTTATTATTTAGTTCCTATTTTAAATGCAAGTGTTTTTGACTCTATAAACTTGTGATTCACTATAAAACATAAATTACAAAAAATAAGATAAAATATTCTTAACGCCGATTTTGTCATATCTGTCACCGAATTTTTATTATCACTTTTTGACCACCTCCCCCTATTCTGAGTTTGAGTTTAACAAGCTGTTAACTACCAAAAATCAGTTTAAAAACCGACAACAATAAATCGTTTTTGCAGAGGCTAAAGCCTCATAAACAAAAACCGAACACACAACTGGAGATAGGCATGGGCAAGCAAACTGTAATAAAAACAAAAGGGCAAGGAAGGCATTTCAAGCGTAATGCAATTTTGATTTCGTTATTGGCTGCAGTTAATACAAGTTACGCGGCAGAGCAAGTAAATGACGATGTAGAAGTGATTGAAGTACGTGGTATTCGTTCTTCAACCGCAGAAAACTTAGCAATAAAACGACTTTCAGCTGCAACTGTCGATGCAATTACAGCAGAGGATATTGGTAAATTTCCTGATAAAAATGTCGCTGATTCATTGCAACGTGTATCGGGCGTTTTGATTGACCGCGATGGTGGCGAAGGTAGCCGTGTCAGTATTCGCGGTACGTCACCTGATTGGACACTTACCCAATTAAACGGTAACTATATCGCTTCATCAGGTTCTGGTACTCCTACCCGTAGTTTTAATTACACGCTATTGCCTTCAAGCATGATCAAAAGTGTAGAAGTATACAAAAGTGCTGAAGCTCGCATTGATGAAGGCGGTATTGGTGGTACAGTTATTTTACACACCCGTAAACCACTTGAAATGGAAGCAAACTCAGGGGCGTTGAGCGCTGAGGTAACTTACGATGATGTGTCTGAAGACACTAAGCCGCAAGTTAATGTGCTGTATTCATGGAAAAATGACGACGAAAACTTTGGTGTGCTTGCCGGATTTACTCGTCAAGATCGCACCGTAACAACCATCACTAACAACGCCTCACACTGGCGTTTTCACTCAGATACGGTTGAAGGGGCAGAGCGCCCAGCGCTTGTAGACCAAGCAACTGGCGAAGTGTACAACAATGTGTGGGCACCACGGGCTATGTACGTTACAAACTCAAACCAAGACCGCACACGTGATGGTTATCAAGTGGCCATTCAGTGGGCGCCAAGTGACAGACTTGACTTAAACTTTAACTATTTTGGTGCCAAGCTAGGGTATGACCAATCAGGGCAAAGCATTACTTTTGCTGAGTGGAACGATAACCACAACCCGTATTACGGTATTGTGTTAGATGGTGATACGGTGGTTGCCTATGGTAATGCTGATAACGGTTTACTGAATGACAATAACTGGGGTGATGCCGATGTAAATGGCGGTGTGCCCGTTCGTCGTGGTTTGTTATCGCCGCAGTTGACAGGGCGTGAACGTTTTGGCGAGTCAAAATCAAATACTTATGATTTTGAAGGCACTTATTATGGCGATACTTACAGCGTGACATTAAAGCTTGGTCATACCGAAGCTGAAGGCGGTACTTCAAAAGAAACCTACGCCAATATAGATGCGCGTTTAGGTTCAGTAAATAGTTGGCACTGGTCAACCAAAGGCGGAAAACCAAGCTACGAAGTGTCGACTGATTTAGCTACCGATAAACAAGCGTACCAATATTATGATTGGTTTGATTCTTATTCATCTGAAAATGAAGACTCAGAAGATTACATTCAAACTGATGTAAAATTTGACCTTGATGGCAGCTTTTTCACCCGTGTCTATGTGGGGGCTAAATACCGCGACCACGAAATTAAAGGTATTCGTAACGACTTTCGTTGGGATGACGGCATAGCGGATAACGGTGGTTACCGTGGTTATTTACCAGGAACTGAGTGGTTCCATAATCCAGATTTTCACCCGGATGCACCAACATTGGTGAGCGACCATGTGGTTGATAACAGTGCGGGTGATACCGGTGCATTTAACTTCTTAGCGTTTGATTTTGGAGCGCTTGATAACTACTTAAAAGAGAACTTTAGCCAGACAGTTGTACCTTCACTGTCGGGTACCTATGCCCTTGAAGAGAAAATTTGGTCTGTTTACACACAAGCTGATTTCGAATGGCAAGATTTCCGCGGTAATGTTGGTGTGCGCTATGTAAACACAGAGCTTAGTACTTTGACTTACGACGAAGTCATTGGCCATGATGATAATGATACAGACCCGAATGAACGCAGTAGTGATGGCAGTGAAGTATTACCAAGCTTCAACTTAGCATGGGATGCAACCGAAGACCTTGTCGTTCGCTTTGCTGCAGCGCGCACAATGGCAAGAGTGAGTTATTCAGACTTAAGCCAAGCGGAATCATACGGACCACCAGTTAACATTAACTCGCCGGATTCATGGACTGGTCGTGGTACAGGTACTTCTGTAAACACCGGGCTTGAGCCAATGCTATCTGATCAATTCGATTTAGGTATTGAATGGTATTACGATGATGGCTCTGCGCTAGGGGCAACTTTATTCTCTAAGGATATTTCTAATTTACCGATTTCATCAGTGGAAATAGTTGAGCGTGAGCACAATTGTTGTAATGGCCCAATTGAAGTTGAAATGAACACCAAAGTGGGTGGCGGTGATGCAAAATCAGAAGGCTTAGAGCTGTTCTTCCAGCACTCATTTGATAATGGTTTTGGTATTTTAACCAACTATACCTACACAGATACCAGCACCAGCGAAGTATCGACTGACGGGCAAAAAACAAAGGCTGAAATTCCAGGCACGGCTAAGCACCAATATAATGTGTCGGTGTATTTTGAGAATGACGACTTTAGTGTTCGTGCGTCATATAACTGGAAAGACGACCGGGCCAACGGTATTCACCAAGGCTACAACTTATATACCAAAGACTATGGTCAGCTTGATGTGAATGCCTCTTATAACCTAACTGAGGATCTTTCGTTTACCGCGTCAGTTGTAAACCTAACAGAAGAGTTAGAAGAAGGTTATTGGAAACAAAGTAATCGCTTTACCTATAACCAATATTCAGGCCGCCGTTTTTACTTAGGCGCAAATTATAGCTTCTAATCTTAGATATGTTGTTTGTTGCAACCTAAAAAGGTACTTTTATAAAAGTACCTTTTTTTTAAAGACAATAATGATTGAATTTGTAGCGACTACCGAGCAAGACAAAGCCTATTTACTCGACTTAAGGTTAAATACCATGGTTGAGCACTTAGAGAATCAGGAATTATTTTTATCACTTGAGCAGCATCAAGCAAGAGTGGCAGAGCACTTTGAGCACAGTCATTTAGTGTTAAATAACGGCCAATGTGTAGGCGCTGCCAAGTTCATAGTTAGTGACCAAGCAATTAGTTTATTACAGCTACAAATTGTACCTAAAGAGCAGGGCAAAGGGCTAGGCACTCAGGTGTTAGATGCACTAAAAGCGCAAACATCAGAAATTAATTTAACGGTGCTAAAAGCGAACCCAGCGTATGGGCTATATCAACGGGCAGGGTTTAAAACTCTAGGCGAAGATGACTACGAGTTTCATATGCAGTGGCAAAAATAAATACAGCAGAAATAAAAAAAGGGCGCTGTTAAGAATAACTAAGCGCCCAATTTTGACTATTTCTTTTCTTCGTCAGGTAAAGTGACGTTTAGCTCAAGTACCGCTAAGTCATCTTCGTTTTGGTCAAACTGCACCTGAACTGCATCACTGTTTACATTCACATATTTACGAATAACATCAAGGATGTCTTGTTTTAGCTGTGGTAAATAATCTGGTGTACCACGCTGTGAACGTTCGTGCGCGACGATGATCTGCAATCGCTCTTTTGCAAGTGACGCACTGCTTTTCTTTTCTGAGCGGAAGTAGTCAAGTAAAGACACATTAACCTCCAAAAATCCGTTTAAATAAGCCTTTCTTCTCTACGTCTAAGAAACGAAAATCAACAGTTTCGCCTAATAAACGATTGATAGCATCAGTGTACGCTTGGCCTGCATCCGATTCAGAATCTAAGATAACCGGTTGACCAGAGTTTGATGCACTAAGTACAGCTTGTGATTCTGGAATAACGCCCAGTAGTTTAATCGCTAAGATTTCTTGTACGTCCTCTACCGAAAGCATTTCGCCTTTTTCAACACGCTCAGGATTATAGCGAGTTAATAGTAAGTGTTCTTTTACGCTTTCAAGGCCTTCTTCAGCACGTTTTGATTTGCTGTGTAAAATACCTAGGATACGGTCAGAGTCACGTACTGATGATACTTCTGGATTAGTTGTAACAATCGCTTCGTCAGCGAAGTACATTGCCATCATTGCACCGGCTTCGATACCTGCTGGTGAATCACACACAATGTAATCAAAATCTTTTTTCAGCTCGTTTAGTACACGCTCAACACCATCACGGGTAAGGGCATCTTTATCGCGGGTTTGTGAAGCAGGTAAAATATGTAACTTATCAACGCGTTTATCTTTGATAAGCGCTTGGTTAAGGTTTGCTTCACCATTGATTACGTTTACGAAATCATAAACAACGCGGCGCTCACACCCCATGATAAGGTCAAGATTACGCAGACCAATATCAAAATCGATAATAACGGTTTTAAAGCCCTTAAGCGCTAAACCTGTGCCAATCGCAGCACTCGATGTGGTTTTACCAACACCACCTTTACCAGAAGTAACGACAATCACTTTTGCCATGAGATTTATCCTTTAACCAAAGCTGAAATTTCTAATGAATCATTTTTTTGTTGGATTTGTACTGCGCTACCCCAGTGTTCACCCTGAAGAGAGTCGCTGATCCAATAACTACCATTAATTGAAACAAGTTCTGCTTCTAATTTTTGGCAAAATATATGTGCTTCGTTGTAACCTTTTGCCCCTGCAATTGCACGGCCGCGAAGGGTGCCATAAATGTGCACGTTACCGTCGCTTATGACTTCGGCGCCATGACTTACAGAACCAATCACGATTAGGTCGCGGTCTTTTGCGTATACTTGCTGACCAGAGCGTACAGTGCCGCTTATAACCTGCGCAGGCAAATGAACGGTTTTTTCAACGATAGATGTATTTGTTTGTTGTTTAGCGGTTGCACCCTTAACGTCTTGTGAATAATTTAACACCGACAGGCCTGCAGCTTTCGCGCTTTCGTTTTGCTCTTGAGAGCCATTGCAAACGCCAACAGGGTTTAGCGAAAGACCGCTTAACATTGATTTTAAGAATGAGAAATCAAGAGTTTCGTCTTGTATGTCACTTAAGTTAATTACGATGGGGGCACCAGCAAAAAACTTAGGTGCTTGGGCGATTTTCTCATCTAACTGCTTACTTAAGAGGGATGTATCTGCTGAAAATAAATGTAAAACAGATAACGTAAAAAGGTTCCCTTTTAGCTCAAAAATTTGTTCCGACATACACGCTCAATTGATTTGTTTTGATTAGTATAGTTTGTATATAAACACAGGCTGAACAAGGCATACACAGTAAAAACTAATCTATTTTTTCTAACTTATTATTTGACTCATGTTATAGTGTGCGACTTCGTTAAGCAAGATATTATAGGGCCATAATGCTAACTGCGGTGTATAAAAGTATGAAAAAAGCGGATACTTACCTTTTTATTGAAAAAAGAGACGATTTTGGTCGTGTTCCTGAACCTTTACTAGAAACGTTTGGTCAACCTAAATACGTAATGATGATCAATCTTGCTAGTCGTGAAAAGTTAGGTTTTGCAGATATCGAAACGGTTAAGCAAGCGTTAATTGATAAAGGTTTCTACTTACAATTACCACCGCCAGAAGAAAACCTGTTAACCCAATTCAAAAAAAACAAGGGAGTTGAGAGTGATTAAAAAACTTGCCGTTATTTTACTTAGTGCCTCTTTGAGCACATCAGTACTGGCAGAAGAAAAAACCCAAGCTGATTTTGACGTTTACGTTGCTGCATTAAAAAAAGAAGCAATTGAAAAGGGCTATGATCAAGCCTTAATCGAGCAAGCATTCGCAACGGCTAAATTTAAAAAGAAAGTAATCTCAGCAGATAAAAATCAGCCAGAAGTAAAAGAAACCCTCGAAACTTATTTACCTAAACGTGTGCCGCAATGGAAAATTGACCGCGCGCGTAAGTTATACAAAGAAAACCAAGACGTTCTTGAAAAAGTAGCCAAAGAATACGGCGTTCAAGCACGTTTTATTGTGGCACTTTGGGGCCTTGAAAGTAACTTCGGTAAAATCCAAGGTGGTCACAGTGTGATTGCATCATTAGTAACACTTGCTTTTGATGGCCGCCGCGAAACTATGTACAAAAACCAACTTTGGGCAGCGCTTGATATCTTAAAAGAGGGTCACATTACCCTTGATAAGTTCAAAGGCTCGTGGGCTGGTGCAATGGGGCAAACGCAGTTTATGCCAACCTCATTTAACGCTTACGCTGTTGATTACAATGGTGATGGCCGCAAAGACATTTGGACCACCGAAGAAGACGCATTCGCTTCAATCGCCAATTACTTAAAGCAAGCAGGGTGGAACGATGATTTAACCTGGGGTCGCCAAGTTAAATTACCTGAAGGCTTCGATAATTCAAATATTCTTAAACGCGGCACTAAAACCCGCAGCCAATGGTTAGAGTATTGGAAAGATTCAGAGCGCAGCCTTGCTGATTGGCAAGCTCTTGGGGTTCGTAAAATGGATGGTAGCGACTTACCAAACGTTGATATTACCGCCGCAATGGTAATGCCTGATGACGTAAACGGTCGTATGTATCTAGCCTACGATAACTACAAAGCACTTATGCACTGGAATCGCTCGTATTACTTTGCTACTAGTGTAGGTTACTTATCTGACCGTATCGGTTACCCAGCGATTAAGTAATTGAGTAATAAAAGTTAGCAAGTACCAAGGGTAAAGCTACAAGTTTTACCCGAGCAACTTGCTAACTTACTCGGCGTTAAAACGCCTCCTACGTCGAGAAATTGTATTGGTGTAGGTCGTCATTTATGGCGACACAATCTTGAACATTTTTTGTAGGAGCGGCTTCAGCCGTGAATTTAGATGTTCGGCGTTGAAACGCCTCCTACAAACTCGCAAACTTTCCCCTCGATACAATTTTTAAACGTTTACTTTGAGTGCTTTTTGCAGTGCCTCTACGTTTTTACAGCCAAGGTATATGTTTTTCCCGTCGGTTAAAGTTATTTTAACGGCTTTTCCAACTGAGGCATTATATAACCAGCCATCACTTAGCATACGTATACCAATTCCTTGATACCATTTTGTTTGGTATGTAGAAGTATCGTCAATCTGAGATAATTCAACACTTTTGCTAATAATCCCAAACCCAAAATACCAACGTAGCTTTTGCTTATCGATGACTATTGTTAGTGAAAAGAATAACAAAGTAATAAGCAGGTTTATCGATAATATAATTATTTTGAGGCCAGCCAGTTCAGGCGATAAAATTATAAAGGCACTAATCACTAATAAAATAATAATTAACGAGTAATTTATTTCTGTCTGTTTATACATAGATTAATATCCTTTAAGTCAGAACGTAAATAAATACTTAATTATTAGTATAGCAAAGGCAAGAGCAGATATGATTACCCGTTCAAACGCGCTAAAGCACGACCTGCAAAACATCGCAGGAACGGCTTTAGCCGTGAGTCTTTGGATGTTTGGCTTTAAAGGCCTCTGTTGAGGGATTATATTGATGTAGGTCGTCATTTATGGCGACACAATCTTGAATGCTTTCTCAAATGACGCGCTAAAGCACGACCTACAAAACACCGTAGGAACGGCTTCAGCCGTGAATCTTTGATGTTTGGCTTTAAACGACTCCAACACCGAAGGGGATATTGGCGTAGGTCGTCATTTATGGCGACAAAACGTTAAATATTTTTCAAATGACGCGCTAAAGCACGACCTACAAAACATCCTAGGAACGGCTTCAGCCGTGAATCTTTGGATGTTTGGCTTTAAAGGCTTCTGTTGAGGGATTATATTGATGTAGGTCGTCATTTATGGCGACAAAACGTTAAATATTTTTCAAATGATGCGCTAAAGCACGACCTACAAAACACCGTAGGAACGGCTTCAGCCGTGAATCTTTAGATGTTTGGCTTTAAAGGCCTCTGTTGAGGGATTATATTGATGTAGGTCGTCATTTATGGCGACAAAACGTTAAATATTTTTCAAACAACGCGCTAAAGAACGACCTACAAGAGAGCGCGCGAAACAAGTTTCACGCCTACAAGGTCTAACTTGGTAACTTACTCACTCTTCGCCGGCTTTTTCAAAATCTTATCTTTAAAATCAAGTACCTTGCCAATGCCAGAACCTAGTTTCATTAGGCTTTGAAGCTGCTCAGGGCTTAAGCGTTGTAGCTCTGCTGACCACTTGGTTACGGTTTCGAGCAGGTCGTGAATTTCTTGCATTTGCTGCTGAGCAAAGCGCTCATCATCAGTGTGGGCTTCTTCTAAAATGTTATCGCGAAGCAGGCTAAGGGTTGGGTCTATCTCGCGTTTTTTACGCTCTTCGAATACGCGGTTGGCCATATCCCAAATGCTGCCAGCAGGGCCGTAGTATTCTTTACGGTCACCGGGAATATGATGCACTTTAATTAAGCGCCAAGACTGTAGCTCTTTAATACCCATACTTACGTTTCCGCGCGAGATACTTAAGGTATCGGCAATTTCATTGGCGGTCATTGGCTCTTTAGTAATGGTTAATAATCCACACATTTGACCAATGGTGCGGTTAAAGCCCCAACGGCTACCCATTTCACCGCAGTGCATAACAAAAGCTAAGTTTTTTTCAGATAGGCTCATAATTTTTAGTATTCAAAAATTTCAGAAATTAAATGCTAGCACGCTCGGGGTATAACTAAAAGAAATAGCCACTATGCAATCTGCTACTACTAAAGTGTAGATACGCCCAATTTTAAATTTAAGTTGTTGAATTTAAATAATAGTTTAATTAAATGCCGCAGTGATTAGCTATTTGATGTGGATCAATAATAGTGACAGTTAATAAGTTTATCGTATAGGCTGAAATCTAATAATACCATGGAGGAACGTTATGAAAGCTGCAGTAAATAAAGAGTACAAGGGTAAATTAACTATTGAAGATATCCCATGCCCAGAGGTGGGAATTAACGATGTGCTAGTTAAAATTGCCGCATGTGGAGTGTGCCACACAGATTTACATGCTTGTCATGGAGATTGGCCAGTCAAACCAAAAATGCCATTAGTGCCGGGCCATGAAGGGGTGGGTACTATCGAAAAAGTAGGCGCAAACATTAAACACTTATCTGTAGGCGACCGTGTCGGTGTTCCTTGGTTATACAGCGCCTGTGGTCATTGTGAGTTTTGTTTAGAAGGCAAAGAAACCTTATGCCTTGAGCAGCACAACACAGGATATTCAGTCGATGGTGGTTACGCTGAGTATTGTGTAGCCCATGGTGATTACGTGGTGAAAATTCCTGAAGGATTAGGGTTTGCAGAAGCCGCACCACTATTTTGTGCTGGGGTTACTACCTATAAAGCGCTTAAAGTGACCGATGCAAAAGCGGGTGATTGGGTGGCAATTGTCGGTGTTGGTGGCCTAGGCCATTTAGCAGTGCAGTACGCAAAAGCAATGGGTTTTAATGTGATTGCCGTTGATACCGGCGAGAGCAAGTTGGCATTAGCCAAAGAGCTTGGCGCAGACATCACCATAGATTTTATGAAGCAAGTGCCTTCAGAAACCATTTTTGAGCAAGTGGGCGGGGCACATGGTGTTGTGTGTACAGCTGTATCAAAACCCGGTTTTGAGCAAGCTTATAAAAGCGTGCGCCGTGGCGGTAAATGCGTACTTGTAGGTTTACCACCCGAAGATATGCCATTGCCAATTTTCGATACCGTGTTAAATGGTGTGTCTGTTGTAGGCTCAATCGTTGGTACGCGTAAAGACTTACAAGAATGCCTCGACTTTGCTGCTAAAGGTAAAGTTAAAGCCATTATTGAAGAAAAACGCCTCGAAGATATCAACGATATTTTTGACGACATGTTAAAAGGCGATATCACAGGTCGAATCGTGATGACGCTTTAAGCTGAGTCAGTTAACGCTGTCAGGTTTGGTTGAGTGACTCAATTGAATCTGACAGTTTTTATTATGACAATCGTGTGGCTTGGTTAATTCTGGATATTTCCTAAATGAGTTAAAGCTAGTGCGTAAAGGAGTGCTTTGAGCTAGAAGCGGTTTTTCAGGTTGCATAGTTAAAATATGAGATAACTTTCTCTTTTACCATATTTATATAACCAATATAAAGCATAATATTTTTAGTTGGCAATAACTTACACTCTTTGCTATTAATATAAGCTTATAAAATAAGGACCTTCTTCCGCTAAAATAAGGAAAATGTCTTCTGATAAATGTTTTTTCAATTGGAGTGTATATGGATATTGCAATTAGAGTTAAAACACCAGGTAATAAGTTATCAATGAAAACAATGCTTGGTGGCGTAGTAGGAGATCTGCAAAAAGACCTAGAATTAGGAACGTTTGATATGCTCATAAGTGAATTTCCAAGTGCCAGTCATACCCAATTAAAAAAATTAGTTTCTAAAAAAGCAGAATTGTATTTATCTGATATAAAAAAAGGCTCATGGGAAATTGCCCTTGTTGGTGCATTAGGCGGCATAATCGGAAAAGCAATATACGATCTAACTATAGATTATGTAAAAACTTCACCTCAATGGGAGGAATTTAAGAAAAGAACACAAGCTCCATCTAAAGTTGCTGCAGATAATATCTATGAAAGAATAGAGAAAAGGAATGAGTTAGGACCTTTTATGATAAAAAACGCAGTTTAAGGATCACCCAATCAAATGACGGAACTGCAAAACTAAATGTTGATATTGAATTAGAGCGTAAAAACGATGATGAGATCAGTATTGAGACCGAAAGCCAAATTAATGAATTAATCAAGCAACTAGAGTCTGGTGAATATAAGAAAATTAGTAAGTCATATAAAAAAGACAAATAAAAGGTGCTTAAGTACCTACCTCGCTTATTTTTACTTACTTATAGTTTCCTATTAGTGAAGCGTAAAATATCATTTTGTTATTTGGAGGAATATTGAGTTTGAATATCAAGAGAAGTACATTTGCGAATGTATTGTTAACAAATTTTGGATTAGAATTTGCCAGTAATGTAATGAAAACGACAGGCATGCCGTTTAGCTTGTCTTCAGCAAGTAATATCTTTGAAAATTTGTTTTTTAAAGTGTGTAATCAGAAAAAAACAGTGGTTGAACGCAGTCTTTTAGGTACAACATTAAAAAAAATAAGCATTGGAGAGGGGAGAAGACTCGAGCCTAGAGAGTGTTATTTTAAATATTACTGCAACAATATATGGAAAATTCCATTTATAAGTAGTATGCCGAAAAAAATTGAACTCAATAAATATAATCTCGAGTATGAAAAAAAATCGCATGTATTCATTAAGATTCTTGAAATTATTAATAAAAACACTAAAAAAGATTTAATTATTTCAAGTTTATCAAAATTATCGCTGTTTGATGTAAAAGGCGATCCAATAGAAAATGCTAAAAAGCAATTTAAAAAATATACAACGATGAATTTTTATGATGATATTTCTATATTAAAGAAGATTGATGAAAGTGAATTTCCTTTATGGTTTCAGAGAAAGCACACGGCAAGGTTATGTGAACATATTCGAAAAGGTAGAAGCTTTAATGATTCATATGAAATGACTTGTAAGGAATTTTTTGAATTTACTCCAAGTGACATTACTTTGTTTTCAGTCTCCTACTCTGAAAGAAAAAATGCAAATAAGGAATTATTAGAAATATTTGAAAAGACACTAGAGCTTTTAAAAAGTAAGGAAAAATTAGCAAGGAAAGATTTTGAGTACGTTTATCTAGCAGTATTATCCGACAACATAATAAAAATTGGCGGTTCTAATAGTATAAAAAACTTGGAAAAAAGGCTTAAGACGCATCACAGTGAATACCCCAGTCTTAAAAACGATTGTTGTCATAAAGTTGATAGCTACCGGAGTGTAGAAAAAGTTTTAAAGGCCATGTTTTCGTCAAAATTTCCTATCTACGAGTATCGATATTCAGATCCAAAGAAAAAAAGTGAGTTGGGGCGTGGTGAATACTTTTCAATTGGCAAGTCAAAACAGAAATTAGCAAAACATGTTTTTGAAGAAACGATAGCCTTGGTATTAAAGGATATCTAACAATAGGCTGAGCCTTAAAAGTCTGCTGTTTGCACAGACTGTGTGAAAACTCTGATCACCTTTTGGTCTAAGTATGTTCTGCTTATGATCTATTAATCTATACATTTAGTTCACTTAATATACTGATATTTATATAATTAGACTATTGATTCAGTTGA